>JBCQTG010000001.1:0-78902 GCA_047178765.1 Rikenellaceae bacterium
GTTCGCTGACGATGTGGAGCAGTACCTCAAAAAGGGGCTTATAAATATTATCGGTGGCTGTTGCGGAACTACTCCTCAACATATTATCTGTTTGAGTGAGCTGGTGAAGAGATACTCACCACGCAGCAGCGAGGGGAGGGTTGTAGAGACCTCATTGAGTGGGTTGGACCTACTCACCATCCGCCCCGAGAGCAACTTTATAAATATCGGCGAGAGGTGTAATGTCGCTGGTTCGGCAAAGTTCGCACGCCTGATCCGCGAGGGTAACTACGATGAGGCGCTCTCTATCGCTCGTGCGCAGGTAGATGCAGGTGCGCAGATAATCGATGTTTGCATGGATGATGGAATGATCGATGCCGAGGAGGCGATGGGCAGGATGCTGTCGCTGATAGCCTCAGAGCCTGAGATCGCACGTGTGCCGTTGATGATCGACTCCTCGAAGTGGGAGGTGTTAAAGAGCGGCTTGAAATCTACGCAGGGAAAGAGTATCGTCAACTCAATATCGATCAAAGAGGGTGAGGCGGAGTTTATCCGCAAGGCTATGGAGATACATCGAATGGGTGCCGCAGCGGTAGTGATGCTCTTCGATGAGCAGGGACAGGCGGATAGCTACGAGCGTAAGATTGAGATTGCTGAGAGAGCGTATAAGCTATTGACCAATAACGGCTTTCCACCCGAAGATATAATCTTTGATGCTAATGTGTTGGCGGTGGCTACGGGCATGGAGGAGCATGATGGATATGCAAAGGCATTTATCGATGCCACACGATGGATCAAGCAGAATCTACCCTACGCTAAGGTTTCGGGAGGTGTAAGTAATCTATCATTCTCATTTAGAGGTAATAACGTTGTTCGCGAGGCTATGCACTCGGTCTTTTTGTACCACGCTATCGAGGCGGGAATGGATATGGCGATTGTCAATGCCCAGATGTTGCAGATCTACGATCAGATTGAGCCTCAGCTGTTGGAGAGGGTCGAGGATGTTATCCTCTGTAGACGTGCCGATGCAGCCGAGAGGTTGATAGAGTTTGCTGAGGGGCTGAGGGATCAGAAGAGCAGCAACGCAAATGTAAAGACCAAACTGGAGTGGCGCGAGCAGCCGTTGGCAAAGCGTATTGAGTACGCGATGGTCAAGGGTGTGACGGATTTTATCGGTGAGGATACCATGGAGGGTTACAACCTTCTGGGCGCACCAATGAAAGTTATCGATGAGCTATTAATGCCAGCGATGGAGTATGTCGGTCTCCTCTTTGGCGAGGGTAAGATGTTCCTACCTCAGGTGGTTAAGACCGCGAGGGTGATGAAGAGGGCTGTGGAGGTCTTGACACCCTTTATCGAGGAGGGTGATAGCGAGTCGACAAATGGCAAGGTGCTTATAGCCACTGTCAAGGGTGATGTTCACGATATTGGAAAGAATATCGTTGCGGTGGTTATGAACTGCAACGGCTATGCAATTAACGATCTGGGCGTTATGGTCGACACTAAACGCATTGTCGATCAAGCGGTTGAGTGGGATGCAGATGTGATCTGCATGAGCGGTTTGATTACCCCCTCGTTGGATGAGATGATTAAGGTTGTTGAGGAGTGCGAGAGTCGCTCACTCGATATACCAATTATTATTGGCGGTGCGACAACATCGGCAATACACACAGCGGTGAAGATCGCACCGAGATATTCGGGTGTTGTGATACACGCCAATAACGCTAGCGATAATCCAAAGATGCTCTCTCAGCTTTTGAGTGGGTCTCGCGCGGATTATATAGATAGTGTCAAGGCTAAACAGTCTGAGTTACGCGCAGAGTATGATCGTGTAGTTGCTGAACGACAGCTACTATCACTCACTGAGGCTCGTAGCCGTGCCTCGGTGCGCAGCTCAGAGGGTATAGATAAACCTCTGCATATAGGCAAGGTTGTGTTCCCCGACTTTGATATGGGCTTTGTTGAGGAGTATATCGAGTGGAACTACCTCTTTGCAGCGTGGGGGCTGAAGGGTCAATACCCCGCTATTTTAGAGGATAAACGTTATGGTGAGGAGGCTAAGAAGCTCTTTGTCGATGCTAGCTGTATGCTTCGTAAGATAATGAATGAGAGGAGCTTGAGCCTGCAAGGCGTGGTGGCTCTTCTACCCGCTCGTAGCGAGGGTGACGATATTGTCATCACAGATAAAAAGGGTCGTGAACATAGAGTTCCGATGTTGAGGTCTCAAGTGGGTGACTGCCGATCTGTTGCTGATATGGTAGCTTCGGAGGGTGACTATATTGGCTGCTTTGCCGTTACAGCAGGTGTTGGGTTGGAGAGCATCTGTGAGGGTTATAAAGAGACTGGCGATGACTACTCGGCGATGTTGGCAAAGCTGATTGCCGATAGATTGGCGGAGGCTTATGCGCAGTGTATCCACACCTATATGAGCAAACAGATGTGGGGCTTTGAGGAGATGAGAGGTGTGCGAATGGCATTTGGCTACCCCGCACTACCCGACCACTCTTTGAAGAGGGATATATTCAAGCTGCTTAGCGTTGAGCAGACCACACAGATGAGCTTAAATGAGAATGATATGATAACACCCGCGGAGTCGATCTGTGGTATAATAATCTCCGAGGGTAGCTACTTCTCAGTTGGTAAGATCGGCAGCGAGCAGATCGATGATTACGCTCAGCGCCGCGGGGTTAGTATTGATGAAGTTAAGAGGTTGATTCCAAATAATTTATGATTAAAGTAACAGAGATAATAAATGAGGCGGTAGAGCAGGGTCGCACCCGCTTTACCTTTGAGCTACTCCCACCACTAAAGGGTGCGGGGCTAGGTAGGATTTTCGAGGCTATCGACCCACTTATGGAGTTCGATCCAGCCTATATAAATATAACATATCACCGTGAGGATATTGTCTCGCGAGAGTTGGCTGACGGCTCTATGGAGTGGCATGTGGCGCGCCATCGCCCCGGCACTGTGGGTGTCTCGGCAGCTATCCAGAGCAGGTATGGTGTGCCAGCTGTTCCCCACTTGATATGTGGCGGATTGTCGAAGTATGACACTGAGGATGCCCTGATCGATATGGAGTTCTTGGGGATCAATAATGTCTTGGCACTACAGGGTGACAAGTCGAAGAATGAGCGAATTTTCATGCCACACCAACATGGTCATAGCCACGCTGTGGGTCTGGTGAAGCAGATCGAAGCGATGAATAGAGGTGAGTATCTCGATGCTGAGATTAGCGGCGAGGCGCACTGTAGCGACTTCTCGATAGGTGTTGCGGGGTACCCCGAGAGGCACTATGCGGCTAAGAGCGATGAGAGCGACATTAAAAATCTAAAGGCTAAGGTAGATGCCGGGGCTGGATATGTGGTTACACAGATGTTCTACGATAATAGTCGCTACTTTGAGTTTGTCAAGAGGTGCCGAGAGGCGGGGATCAATGTCCCTATTATCCCGGGAATCAAGCCCTTGTCAACATATAAACAGCTATCTATCCTCCCCGAGATATTCTCAATCACAATGCCCGAGGCGCTGGTTAAAGAGGTCGAGAGTGTAAAAGATGATGCAAAGGCGGTGAGAGAGGTTGGAATTGAGTGGGCAATAGCTCAGGGTCGCGAGTTAATGGCTGCGGGGGTGCCAGTGCTACACCTCTACACAATGAGTAAAACAACAAATATACAGCAGATCGCTAGGTCGCTGTTTTAATGATATGATAACACCAATAGAATTCAGACGCCATCTACACCGCTACCCCGAGCTATCGTTCGAGGAGAGGGCAACAGCAGAGTATATCTCAGCCGCCTTGACACAGCTAGGTGTAGAGCATAGAGCAATCGCCTCAACAGGTGTATTGGCAAAGATCGAAGGTCGAGGAGACCTCAAAAGAGCGATCGTATTGAGAGCCGACATCGATGCTCTCCCAGTCACCGAGGCTACAGGGTTGGAGTACTCATCGCTGAACGATGGGGTTATGCACGCCTGTGGACACGATATGCACGCTGCTATTCTATATGGTGTGGTGCAGAGGCTCAGCGAGACGAGAGATTTCGAGGGGACAATATTTGCACTCTTCCAACCGGGTGAGGAGCGCAACCCCGGCGGAGCATCTCTGGTCTTGGCGGAGGAGCCATTTGCAGATTATGATGTTGTCGCTGTCGTTGGCGAACATGTTGAGGCTCAACTGCCTGTTGGAACCTTTGGTTTCAGAGAGGGTAAGTATATGGCATCGAGCGATGAGATACGATTTAATGTCTGTGGAGTGGGTGGTCACGGAGCTATGAGGCATAAGATCAAAGATCCAGTGCAGGGTGCTGCGGCTATGCTGCTCGATCTGATCGCCCTCAATAGAGAGGATTTGGTGTTGTCAATTGGAAAGGTTGTGGCAGATGGAGCAACCAATGTCATCCCCGAGAGTGTCTACCTTGAGGGTACAATGCGAACCTTCGATGAGGTGGAGCGTAAGCAGACAAAAGAGCGAATAGTTGAGATTGCAAGGGGTGTAGAGTCGAGATACGAGGGTATAGAGGTGAAGATCGACATTAGCCACGGCTTCCCATGTGTTGTCAACGATGCTCAGCTTGTTGAGCAGGCTGTGACCTTGGCAAAGGAGAGTTATAATGTAGAGATGCTACCCCTACGCACCACCTCAGAGGATTTTGGTTACTACACCACCCGCTACCCATCACTATTCTATCGAATAGGTGTGGCGGGAGAGAGAGCGGCAGGGGCGCCACATACAGCGCTCTTCTGCCCGAGTGAAGATGCCATAGGTATTGGTATCGATTTCATGTGTCTAACGGCACTAAAAATTTTAGGTTATGAGTAGAAGAAAAAAGGCTACGGCAAGGATCGAAGGAGATCGCAAGGAGTTCCTATTGCAATTTATGCGTGAGCAACCCGAGAGGAAGTTTGCATTGAAACACCTTGCAGGTGCTATCGGAGCGAGTGATAAATATGGACGACGCGATACATTGGCGCTGCTGCATGATCTGGTTAACGATGGCGTTATTGAGGAGAGTAGCAGAGGGCGATTTATGCTTGCTCAGGTCGAGAGACCGAGCTACCGCGGAAGGGTTATCATGTCAAATGCCGGGGTGATCTTCGTTAGCTGCGATGATCTTCATGAGGATGTACACATCTCACCCTTCAGAGCTAAGAATGCGCTACACGATGATATTGTTGAGTTTGTAATTTTGCGCTCATCTAAACGTGATCGCAAGGCTGAGGGCGAGGTGACTGAGATTGTGGAGCGAAGCAATAAGATATATGTCGGCACAGCGATGGTCTCAGAGCGAAATATCTTTATCCGCCCCGCCTCACGAACACTGCCCCTCGATATATATATGAGCAAGAGGAGCAACCCCGAGGTTGAGGATGGTGTTAAGGTGACCTTCAGAATCAAGGAGTGGGCAGCGGGAAGTAAGAGTCCCTCAGCTGAACTGGTAAGTATATTAGGCATGGCGGGTAGTAACGACACAGAGATGCACGCCATACTCACGGAGTATGACCTACCCTATCAGTTCCAGCCAGAGATTGAGCAGGCGGCAGAGGCTATTGCCGGGAGGATCACCGAGCAGGATTATGCCGAGAGGCGCGACTTTAGAGATGTTGTTACCTTTACGGTTGACCCTGCCGATGCTAAGGATTTCGATGATGCCCTCTCTCTGCGCAGGGTTAAAGATGGAGTGTGGGAGGTTGGTGTTCATATCGCTGATGTGACACACTATGTACGCCCCGGATCGGTGATCGAGAGTGAGGCTAAGGAGCGTGCGACATCTGTCTATCTGGTCGATAGGACTGTCCCTATGCTCCCAGAGAGGTTGTCGAATGAACTATGCTCTTTGCGCCCTAACGAGGAGTCACTGTGCTTCTCTGCGGTCTTTACAATTAACGAGAATATAGAGATCTTAGAGGAGTGGTTTGGTCGCACGGTGATCTACTCCGACAGACGATTTACCTATGCCGAGGCACAGGAGATTATCGAGGGCAAACCGGGTGATTATCAAGATGAGATCCGCACGATGAATAGATTAGCTCAGGCTCTACGCGCTGAGAGGTTCAAGGCGGGTGCGATAGGTTTCGAGCGTGAGGAGATGAAGTTTGAACTCGATGAACAGGGGCGTCCCGTAGGTGTCTATGTCAAGGAGGCTAAGGAGTCAAACAAGATGATCGAGGAGTTTATGTTGCTTGCCAATAGGCGAGTAGCTGAGTTCTGCGCAATGAAGATAGGGGCTAAGAGACGTAGTAAACGTACGATGGTTTTCCGTATCCACGATAAGCCCGATGAGGAGCGCTTGGAGAGCTTCCGCAGCTTTATCCTCCGCTTTGGACACTACTTCAAGGCGTCAAAGGGTGTTGCTGTGGCTAAGGAGTTGAATAAACTTCTCAGCACAATCAAGGGATCGACGGAGGAGAATGTTGTCTCGATGTTGGCTATTCGCTCGATGGCTAAGGCGGTCTACTCGACCGATAATATCGGTCACTATGGATTGGCTTTCCCCTACTATACACACTTCACCTCACCCATCCGCCGCTACCCCGATATGATGGTCCACCGACTGCTGGCACACTACCTCGATGGAGGAAAGTCGGTAGCTAAGGATGAGTATGAGGGGTTGTGTAAACACTCCTCGGAGCGAGAGGTTGTTGCGGCAAATGCTGAGCGCGCCTCAATCAAGTATAAGGCGGTTGAGTTTATGAAGGATCGAATGGATGATGAGTTTGATGGACATATCTCAGGCATGAAGGAGTGGGGAATCTTTGTGGAGGTTGATGATACACATATCGAGGGAATGATCCCAATCAGGGAGCTAGGCGATGACTACTACATCTTCGATGAGGAGAACTATGAGTTTGTGGGTCGCTCATCAAGAGAGACCTTCACCCTTGGCGATGCTGTGAGGGTAAGGATCAAGAGGGCTGATCTGGATAAGAGGATGTTGGATTTTGCACTAGTTAGCAAACTGTAACGAAGATCAATAAAAAAACATCCAATTTGTTGTAAATCAAATAAAGATTGATTAACTTTGCGGTGATTTTCTCAGTGCTTAACTGAGAGGATCGCCACAAATTATATAACATTAAATTTTAACGAGCGATTGAATCGCAAATTTTTTCCACCATGGAGAACATGAATGTAACAAACGAAAATTTTGATTGGGCAGCTTTTGAGAATGAGTCAGCCCTTTATGACCAACCAAAAGAGTCTATCGCTGAGGCGTATAACAAGACCCTTTCAAGCGTAAACGTTGGTGAGGTTGTTGATGGCGTAGTGACTAGCATCACAAAGCGTGAGGTAGTTGTTAACGTAGGATACAAGAGCGAGGGTGTTATCTCTAGCTCTGAGTTCCGCTACAACCCTGAGCTAGCAGTAGGCGACAGCATCGAGGTATATGTAGATGCAGCTGAGGATAGCGAGGGACAGCTAGCATTGTCTCACAAGAAGGCTCGTCAGCTTAAGTCTTGGGATTGCGTTAACGCAGCTTTGGACAACGACGAGATTATCAATGGATATATCAAGTGCCGCACTAAGGGTGGTATGATTGTCGATGTATTTGGAATCGAGGCATTCTTGCCCGGCTCACAGATCGATGTTAAGCCTATCCGCGACTACGATGAGTTCGTAGGTAAGACTATGGAGTTCAAGGTTGTTAAGATCAACCACGAGTTCCGCAACGTTGTCGTATCTCACAAGGCTCTTATCGAGGCTGAGCTTGAGGTTCAGAAGCAGGCTATTATGTCTAAGTTGGAGAAGGGACAGATCCTTGAGGGTACTGTTAAGAATATCACCTCTTACGGAGCATTTATCGACCTTGGCGGTGTAGATGGTTTGATCCACATCACCGATCTATCTTGGGGTCGTGTAAGCCACCCAGAGGAGGTTGTAACTTTGGATGAGAAGATCAACGTTGTTATCCTCGACTTCGACGAGGAGAAGAAGCGTATCGCATTGGGTCTTAAGCAGCTTTCTGCCCACCCATGGGAGGCTTTGGATGCAAACTTCGCTGTTGGCGACAAGGTTACAGGTAAGGTTGTCGTAATGGCAGACTACGGTGCATTTGTTGAGTTGGCTTCAGGCGTTGAGGGTCTAATCCACGTATCTGAGATGTCTTGGGGACAGCACCCATTGCGCTCAGCTCAGGAGTTTATGAAGGTAGGCGATGAGGTTGAGGCTGTGGTATTGACATTGGATCGCGAGGAGCGCAAGATGTCTTTGGGTATCAAGCAGTTGACTCCAGACCCATGGGCAAACATCGAGGTTAAGTACCCAGCAGGAACAATCTGCAAGTCTAAGGTTCGTAACTTCACTAACTTCGGTATCTTCGTTGAGATCGAGGAGGGTATCGATGGTTTGATCCACATCTCTGACCTTAGCTGGACTAAGAAGGTTAAGCATCCGGGAGAGTTCACCTCTGTAGGCGCACCAATCGACGTAGTCGTATTGGAGGTTGATAAAGAGAGCCGCCGTTTGAGCCTTGGTCACAAGCAGTTGGAGGAGAATCCATGGAACGAGTATGAGTCACAGTATGGCAACGGAACAATCCACACAGGTACTATCACTGAGATGGGCGAGAAGGGTGCTGTTGTATCATTGGCTGAGAACATCGAGGGATTTGCACCCGGTCGTCACTTGGTTAAAGAGGATGGAACAACAGCTGTTGCTGGCGAGACTTTGGAGTTCAAGGTTATCGAGTTCTCTAAGGCTACTAAGCGTATCACATTGTCTCACTCACGTATCGCTGAGGACATCAAGCGTGGCGAGGAGAGGGTTGAGAAGGCTGAGAAGCGTGCAGCAAATGACGCTACAAAGTCAAGCGTAAAGAAGCTAAATGCATCAATCGAAAAGGCTACATTGGGCGATATTGCTGGTCTAGCTGAGCTAAAGGCTGCAATGGAGAAGAACAAGTAGTAATATACTTCGTTAATTATATTGGGGGCGACAAGATAAACTTGTCGCCCCCATCTTTTGATTGTATGCTGAGACTACTCGTATAGGATACCACTTAGGCGCAACCCCGATGAGGGTGCTGAGCTAGAGGATAGCGAGAGGTCGCGTTGAGCTATGATCTGATCAAATTGTTGAGGTGTATATCTCCCTCGTCCTACATCGACAAGTGTTCCGACAATAGAGCGAACCATATTTCGCAGGAATCGATCGGCACGAATAGTAAAAATAATCTCACTGCCACACACAACCCACTCTGCATATCTAACCTGACATATATTTGTCTTGTTATCTGAGCCTAATTTAGCGAATGAGGTGAAATCGCTGTGATTGAGCAACATTGCCGCAGCCTCGTTCATCGCCTCCACATCTAGGGGCGAGGTATATAACCATGTTGTATGGTGGTGAAACGGCGTTTTTTTACGCGTAATAACATATATATATTCACGCTCTGTAGCATCAAAGCGAGCATGTTTACTGGACTCATAGATGCGATGGATAGCGATTGATCGCGGCAGCACACGGTTGAGTTTATAGCACAACTGCTCCATATCTATACTACCCTCAAAGTCGAAGTGGGCGACATAGAAGGAGGCGTGGACACCACTATCGGTACGTCCAGCACCGACAATATCTATCGCCACACCAAGCAACTTAGCCATCCACTCTTCGAGGACCCCCTGAACAGTTACCGCATTGGGCTGTCGCTGCCAACCGCAGAACTCTGTCCCATCATAACTCAACTCTACAAAATATCTCATAACGAATATAGACTTAATGCTCCCGATCGATCAAGTCGATACCAAGAGCGGTCAACAGAGGCTACAGCCCCATCACAATCAAAATTACACGCCAGATCAAACATCGCTGGGATAACAACTACCCCACTCTCGCAACTACGATAGCCCCAATAACCCCCATCTTCAAAGATCTCCACCTCACCATTGATCGAGGCATCTCTGCAGATAAATCTCAATAATTGGGGCAGACGGTCGATAACAATAGGAGATCTACGCAACTCATTAACCATCGCCAAATGAGCCACCCTGCCCCCGCGCTTCAACAGATCTACGACTCCAGCCACCATAACATCACCACCCAAATTCTCACCATCGAGAAGCAGTGAGTCGAGAGATCGACCCCCTCGATATAGCCCCAAATCGAGACTCAACGCAGCCAGCGTAACAGAGAGGAGAGCGATAGAGAAGTCATCTATACGGTGATGGAAATGCTCCACCCCGCGCTCAGGCGATTGATATGCTGAGTGTCCGATATCATCGGAGCAACACCCCTCAAGTTCGGGGATAAAATTGGAGTCATTATCAATAAGCAACAGATCACCCTCAGGTGTAACAACAATATTCTCACAACAAATATCACCATGCGCCCAGTGAGACTCAACAATATCCATTGCCAATCTATCGAAACGATGAGAGATCTCAGTAATGATTCTCTCGCCATCACGATGGTGTGCAGCATCATGAACCACATCGGAGAGGGTTCTACCCTCGACCCAAGGGGTCATAACAACATCTACTCTACACACATCACCGCCATGATCGACTATAAACTCCTCAGGATAGTACATCCCACCGTAGATCTCCCGCAGATAGGACTTAGCCCTGACATAAAAACGGAGTGCCATAGCCTGCTCATCATCACCAGCAACGAGCGGTACAACCACAACACTACTGCCGATATAACTCTCGACACAGCCATTTGCATCACATCGCAGATCGACACCTCTCAATGTACGAAAGCGACCCTCTACACCACAATTCAAAGAGTCGATAACCCTACTAACAAATGTTGTAACCATACTACCATCAAAACAGAGATGGGGCAACCACAAATGTAGCCGCCCCATCTCTCTAAATATATCTATTCACTACTCTCCCTATAGCTCAGCTACAACCTCTCTCTTCTGAGAGACCAATAGCGACTCATACTCTCGTAGACCTGTTCCTCCGGGGATCAAATGACCACAGATAACATTCTCCTTCAAGTTAACAAATGGGTCGATCTTACCCTGTATAGCAGCCTCATTAAGGACCTTTGTCGTCTCTTGGAACGATGCTGCCGAGATAAAGCTCGATGTCTGAAGAGCCGCCCTAGTGATACCCTGAAGAACCTGATTAGATGTTGCGGGAACGATTGGACGAACCTCTACAAGAGCCATATCCTTACGTCTCAACATTGAGTTCTCATCATTGAGTCGACGCAATGAGACAATCTCACCGACCTGCATCAACGAAGAGTCACCAGCGTTGGTAATTACAACCTTATCATATAGCTCATCATTAGAGTCCATAAACTCCCACTTATCAACCACCTGATCCTCAAAGAACTGAGTATCTCCAGCATCCTCGATCTTCACCTTGCTCATCATCTGACGAACTATAACCTCAAAGTGCTTGTCATTGATCTTCACACCCTGCATACGGTATACCTCCTGCACCTCATTAACGATATGCTCCTGAACCAATGTTGGTCCCAAGATACGAAGAATATCCGCTGGTGTAATTGCTCCATCTGACAATGGGTTTCCAGCCTTAACATAGTCATTCTCCTGAACGATGATCTGACGTGAAAGTGGCACCAAATACCTCTTAACATCTCCGTCACGGCTAGTGATGATGATCTCACGGTTACCTCTCTTGATCTTACCGAATGATACCTCACCATCGATCTCCGACACAATTGCAGGGTTAGATGGGTTACGAGCCTCAAACAGCTCGGTAACACGTGGTAGACCTCCGGTAATATCACCTCCCGACTTACCTACAGCACGTGGGATCTTGATGATAATGTCGCCAGCCTTAACCTTCGCCTTATCCTTAACAACAACGTGTGCCAACACCGGAAGGTTCAACGCCTTAAGGATTGTTCCACCCGCCTTATCTAAGATCTTGATAACTGGGTTCTTTGTTCTATCCTTGCTCTCGATGATTACACGCTCCGAGAGACCAGTCTGCTCATCACGCTCCTCACGATATGTTATACCCTCAATCACACTATCATAAGCGATGACTCCATCATTCTCTGAGATAACAACCGCATTATATGGATCCCACTCACAGATCAAATCACCCGACTTAATGGTCGCACCATCCTCAACAAAGAGTGTTGAACCATATGGCAACGCATGTGTATAGAGTACAATCTCGGTCTTTGGATCGACAATCCTAAACTCCGACTGGCGCGAAACAACCAAATTGATCGCCTCACCCTGTGCATTCTTCGAGGCTATTGTTCTCAACTCATCGATCTCAATCTTACCCTCATACTTTGAGATAACATTGGTCTCGACAGTCGATCCTCCCGCAACTCCACCGACGTGGAATGTACGTAGAGTAAGCTGTGTTCCCGGCTCACCGATAGACTGCGCTGCGATAACACCCACAACCTCACCCCTCTGAACCATACGTCCCGAGGCTAGGTTACGACCATAACACCTTGCACAAACACCATTGCGCGACTCACAAGTAAGTACCGAACGGATCTCAACAGACTCCAATGGTGAGTTCTCGATCTTCTCTCCGATCTCCTCAGTGATCTCCTCTCCAGCACCACAAAGCAACTCACCTGTCAATGGGTGGATAATATCGTTCAACGCTGTACGACCCAAAATACGGTCATATAGTGTCTGCACCACATCCTCGTTTCTCTTGATCGCCTTAGCAATCAGACCACGCAATGTACCACAGTCGGTATCCTTGATGATAACATCCTGTGCAACATCGACCAACCTACGTGTCAAATATCCAGCATCGGCAGTCTTAAGAGCGGTATCGGCAAGTCCCTTACGCGCACCGTGGGTAGAGATAAAGTACTCCAATACCGTTAGTCCCTCCTTAAAGTTCGACAAGATAGGGTTCTCGATAACCTGCTGTCCTCCCTCGACTCCAGACTTCTGAGGCTTAGCCATCAATCCACGCATTCCTGAGAGCTGACGAATCTGCTCCTTCGATCCACGCGCTCCAGAGTCAAGCATCATATATACTGGGTTGAATCCATCCTGATCGGCGATCAACGTATCGATTACCGTCTTGGTCAACTTAGAGTTGATATTTGTCCAGACATCAATGATCTGGTTATACCTCTCGTTGTTGGTGATAAGACCCATATTATAGTCATCCATGATGGCATCGGCTCTCTCATACCCCTCATTGACCAAAGTCTCCTTCTCATCGGGGATAATCACCGCATCGAGGTTAAATGACAATCCACCTTGGAACGCCATTCTATAACCCATCGACTTAATATCATCAAGGAAAGCTGCAACCTTAGCCGATCCAGCGATCTTCATCACAACGGTGATAATATCGCGCATAGATCGCTTAGTTAGCACCTCATTGATATAGCCAACCTCTTTAGGCACAACTTGATTGAACAATATTCTACCTATTGTAGTCTCGATAAGCTGCTCCTCCAACTCGCCACTCTCATTGAGATTATCAACCTTACACTTCACTATTGCGTGAAGCGCTGCTCTCTTCTCGTTGTAGGCAATGATAGCCTCCTCAGGACCATAGAAGGTCAATCCCTCACCCTTAGCGCCTTTTCGAGGCTTAGTGATATAGTAGAGACCCAACACCATGTCCTGTGAAGGGACAGTGATTGGCGCACCATTCGCTGGGTTCAAGATGTTGTGTGATCCCAACATAAGCATCTGAGCCTCCAAGATCGCGGCGTTGCCCAATGGCAAGTGGACCGCCATCTGGTCACCATCGAAGTCGGCATTAAACGCCGTACATGACAATGGGTGCAACTGCATAGCCTTACCCTCGATCAACTTAGGCTGGAACGCCTGAATTCCCAAACGGTGAAGAGTCGGAGCGCGGTTCATCAAGACAGGGTGTCCCTTAATCACATTCTCCAATATTCCCCAAATTACGGGATCCTTTCTATCTATAATCTTCTTTGCTGACTTAACAGTCTTTACTATTCCGCGCTCGATAAGTTTACGAATAACGAATGGCTTATATAGCTCAGCTGCCATATCCTTCGGTATTCCCATCTCATGCATCTTCAACTCTGGTCCAACGACAATTACCGAACGAGCCGAGTAATCAACACGCTTACCCAACAGGTTCTGACGGAAACGTCCCTGCTTACCCTTAAGTGAATCTGAGAGCGATTTAAGAGGTCTATTAGACTCATTCTTAACCGCATTGCTCTTTCGTGAGTTGTCGAACAAAGAGTCGACAGCCTCCTGCAACATACGCTTCTCATTTCTCAAGATCACCTCTGGAGCCTTGATCTCGATCAACCTCTTCAGACGGTTGTTACGTATAATCACACGACGATAGAGATCATTCAGATCAGAGGTTGCAAAACGACCTCCATCCAATGGCACCAATGGGCGCAACTCTGGTGGTATGACTGGCACTACGCTCAACACCATCCACTCAGGCTTGTTCCTCTCCCTCGATGTTCTGAACGACTCGATAACGTTAAGTCTCTTCAACGCCTCGCTCTTTCTCTGCTGTGAGGTCTCACGCATAGCTCTATCGCGCAACCTGAATGACTCTGAGTCGAGATCGACACTGCGCAACATCACGTCGACAGCCTCAGCGCCCATCATCGCTACGAACTTATTTGGATCGTCGTTGCTAAGTTGGTTATTACCCTCAGGCAACTGCTCCAAAACATCGAGATACTCCTTCTCAGAGAGTGTTTGTAGTCTATCTATACCTACCTCGCTCGCTGCACCCGCATTGATAACGATATAGCGCTCATAGTAGATGATCGACTCCAACTTCTTCGTTGGCACACCCAACAGATAACCAATCTTCGATGGTAGTGATCTGAAGTACCAGATGTGAACCACAGGGACAACCAATGAGATGTGACCCATTCTCTCGCGACGCACCTTCTTCTCAGTAACCTCGACACCACACCTATCGCAGACAATACCGCGATAGCGAATACGCTTATACTTTCCGCAGTGGCACTCATAATCCTTCACAGGACCAAAAATACGCTCACAGAACAAACCATCACGCTCAGGCTTATAGGTACGATAGTTAATCGTCTCTGGCTTGAGAACCTCTCCACTCGATTGTGTAAGGATCTCCTCTGGCGACGCTAGTCCGATTGAGATCTGCTTATATCCGCCCGTCTGTCTACTATCTTTATTATTGAATGACATATATTTATATCCTCCTACTTATTACTCCAACTTAACTGACAATGCCAAACCACGAAGCTCATGCAACAATACATTCATCGCCTCAGGGATTCCCGGCTTAGGGAGGTTATCACCCTTAACAATAGCTTCATAAGCCTTAGCACGTCCAACAACATCATCCGACTTGATGGTCAAGATCTCCTGAAGAATGTTTGCCGCACCGAATCCCTCCAATGCCCAAACCTCCATCTCTCCGAACCTCTGACCTCCGAACTGAGCCTTACCTCCAAGAGGCTGCTGAGTAATCAATGAGTATGGTCCGATAGAACGAGCATGCATCTTATCATCGATCATGTGACCCAGCTTCAACATATAGGTCACACCCACTGTCGCTGGCTGGTCGAACATCTCTCCGGAGCCTCCATCATAGAGGAAGGTACGTCCACTGTGTGGGATTCCCGCCTTTGCACCAACCTCGTTGACATCATCCAACGATGCTCCATCGAAGATTGGCGTAGCGAACTTAACACCCAACTCCTTACCTGCCCATCCAAGAACAGACTCGAAGATCTGACCCAAGTTCATACGCGAAGGTACACCAAGTGGGTTCAAACAGATGTCTACAATCGATCCATCCTCCAAGAATGGCATATCCTCGTCACGAACGATCTTAGCTACGATACCCTTATTTCCGTGGCGTCCCGCCATCTTATCTCCAACCTTGAGCTTACGCTTCTTAGCGATGTAGACCTTAGCGATCTGGATAACTCCGTTCTGTGGCAACTCATCACCATTCGAGGCGTTATACTTCTCCCTCTTAGTCGCAGCATCGATCCTCTTCCACTCCATGGTGTAGTTGTTGACCATCGTCTCGATCATCTTATTCTTATGATCGTCATTGGTCCATGTACATGCACCTAAGTTCAAATATCCCGACTCGATCTTTGACTTCTCATCGACCATTAGGTGTGAGATCTCCTCAAACATCCTACGTGTGAACTTCGTTCCTGTACCATACAACTCCACTCCGAAGTAGTCTTGAATACCACCCTTCACAACCTCTCCATCGAGCAGTGTTATGAGTTTATCAACCAGACGAGATGTGAGTGCAGCGATCTGCTTAGCCATCTTCTCATCAAACATCTCAGTCTGCTGCTTCTCCGCTGTACGCGACTTCTTAACATCTTTAGATGCACGTGAGTACAACTTAGTATCGACAACAACTCCATGTAGAGATGGCTGCGCCTTCATCGAGGCATCCTTAACATCACCAGCCTTATCACCAAAGATCGCCCTTAGCAACTTCTCCTCTGGCGAAGGATCACTCTCTCCCTTAGGGGTGATCTTTCCGATAAGAATATCTCCCGGCTTGATATTTGCTCCAACGCGAACGATTCCTGTTCCATCCAAGTCACGTGTTGCATCCTCACTAACGTTAGGAATATCAGAGGTCAACTCCTCCACTCCACGCTTAGTGTCACGCACCTCCATGATATACTCATCAACATGGATAGATGTGAAAATATCGTCACGCTGAATCCTCTCAGAGATAACAATCGCATCCTCGAAGTTATAACCCTTCCATGGCATATATGCCACCTTCAAGTTACGCCCCAAAGCCAACTCACCACTCTGAGTAGAGTAGCCCTCACTCATGATATGACCCTTCGATACCCTCTGACCAGTCAATACCGTAGGCTTCAATGTGATTGAGGTGTTCTGGTTTGTCTTGCGATAACGAGGTAGTTTATATGTAGTTACCTCTGGGGCAAATGTACACAACTTCTCATCCTCAGTGCGGTCGTAACGAATATCGATTCTGGTAGCATCAGCAAAGACAACCTCACCATCCTTCTCAGCAACAACCTGAATACGGCTATCGATAATCAACTCCTTTTCGATACCTGTACCAACGATAGGCGACTCCGAAGTAATCAACGGAACAGCCTGACGCATCATGTTTGATCCCATCAACGCACGGTTCGCATCATCATGCTCCAAGAATGGGATCAATGACGCAGCGATAGAGGCGATCTGGTTTGGTGCAACATCCATCAAGTCCAACTCCTGAGATGTAACAACCGGCACATCAGCACCCTCACGCGCTTTGATACGATCGGGCTGCAAGAAGTTACCCTCGTTATCGACAGGCATATGTGCCTGTGCAACGATCTTACCCTCCTCGTCCTCAGCAGTATAATATTTAATATGGTCATTATTGAGATCTACCCTACCATTCTCAACTGAGCGATATGGAGTCTCGATAAAGCCCATAGGCGAAATTCTAGCAAAGACACACAATGACGAGATCAATCCGATGTTTGGTCCCTCAGGAGACTCAATCGGACACAAACGTCCATAGTGTGTATAGTGTACGTCACGAACCTCAAATCCCGCACGGTCACGCGAGAGTCCTCCCGGTCCGAGGGCAGACAACCTACGCTTATGGGTGATCTCCGCCAATGGGTTGATCTGATCCATAAACTGCGATAGCTGCGATGTTCCAAAGAAGGAGTTGATAACGCTAGAGAGGGTCTTAGCATTGATAAGGTCAACAGGTGTAAAGACCTCGTTGTCCCTAACATTCATCCTCTCCCTGATGGTACGCGCCATCCTCACCAATCCTACAGAGAACTGGTTAGACAACTGCTCTCCAACAGTACGTACACGACGGTTCGACAAGTGGTCAATATCATCCACATCAGCCTTAGAGTTAATCAACTCGATAAGGTACTTAATGATCGCGATAATATCCTCACGTGTCAACGTACGAACACTAGAGTCGGTATCCAACTCCAGCTTAGTATTGATTCGGTAGCGACCAACCTGCCCCAAATCATATCTCTTATCTGAGAAGAAGAGTTTATCAATCACATCGCGCGCGGTAGCCTCATCTGGTGGCTCCGAAGCGCGTAGCTGTCTATAGATATATACAACAGCCTCCTTCTCAGAGTTACATGTATCCTTTTGTAGTGTATTGTAGATAACCGAGAAATCGACACCCGATGATGACTCCTTATGCAAAAGAATCTTCTTCGCGCCACTCTCCAAAATATCCTCAATATTCTCAGCGGTAAGCTCAGTCTCGCGATCAACAATCACATTGTTACGCTCGATAGAGACAACCTCACCGGTATCCTCATCGACAAAATCCTCAATCCACGTCTGCAAAACCCTTGCCGCCAACTTGCGACCAACAGCCTTCTTCAAGTTTGCCTTATTGACCTTAACCTCATCAGCCAAGTCAAAGATCTCCAAGATCTGCTGATCGGTCTCGAAACCAATGGCACGCAAAAGGGTAGTTACAGGCAACTTCTTCTTACGATCGATATATGCATACATCACATTATTGATGTCGGTAGCAAACTCAATCCACGAACCCTTGAATGGGATAATACGTGCTGAGTATAGCTTTGTTCCGTTAGTGTGCATGCTCTGACCGAAGAATACACCGGGTGAACGATGGAGCTGCGAGACAATAACACGCTCAGCACCATTAATCACAAATGTTCCCCTCTCGGTCATATATGGAATGGTTCCAAAATATACATCCTGAACCACTACACCGAAATCCTCATGGTCATCATCCGTGCAATAGAGCTTCAACTTAGCCTTAAGTGGCACTCCATATATCAATCCCCTATCCAAACACTCCTCAATTGACCAACGAGGAGGATCGATATAGTAGTCGATAAACTCCAACACAAAGTTGTTGCGAGTATCTGTAATTGGGAAGTTCTCCTGAAACACCTTGTAGAGACCCTCGCTCTTGCGATTCTCAGCCGTGGTGTCCATCTGGAAGAAATCACGAAATGATTTGAGCTGTACTTCGAGCAGATCAGGATAAGGCACTGGGTGCTTGATCGTTGAGAAGTTTACTCTTTGTTGTTGTTTTGTCGCGGACATCAGTCAAATCCAATTTTTGAGGTGTTATTTAGTCTATCACTCACCAACATCGCGTCGTGAAATAATGACTCTTTGCTAACACATACCTCCGTTATGCTTTATTTGATGTGTCACTCTATTCGGTCAATTTTACCGAAGAGTAATCACGCTAATAGGCTATGGGTCAATTACTTAAAGCCCCAAAGCCATAATTCGTCTCACTACTACGCAATATGGTTCAAACCATACTTTTCATTAGACGAGAAAAGGCATAGAGCTAAATTAGCTCTATACCTGAATATGTTCTGGACAAAGCCAGAGCCTAAAAAATTATTTAAGCTCAACCTCTGCTCCAGCCTCCTCCAACTGTGCCTTCATAGACTCAGCCTCCTCTTTAGAAGCTCCCTCTTTAACAGCCTTAGGCGCACCGTCAACCAAAGCCTTAGCATCACCTAGTGAAAGACCAGCGATCTCCTTAACAGCCTTGATTACCTGCAACTTAGCCTGACCTGCGCTAACCAAAATAACGTCGAACGCTGTCTGCTCAGCCTCTGCTGCCTCACCTGCTGCTGCTGGTGCTGCTACTGCAACTGCTGCTGCTGCTGGCTCAATTCCGTACTCATCCTTAAGGATAGCAGCCAACTCGTTTACCTCTTTAACTGTCAAATTTACCAATTGCTCAGCCAATACCTTTACATCTGCCATAGTTGTAATTTCTATTAATTTTTTTGTTTTTACTTTTTTTGTTTCTTTTATGAGGTCGTCAGACCTCACAAACTAAGTCATATTGTGATCAAAGTTTGGGGCTTCGTGAAGCTCTTAAAAGCGCAGCGTACTAAAGTACGTGAGCATTTTGAGAGCGAGGGAAGTGCCAAAATTTGGTTGCAAGATGGCTTAGTTGTTGCGCTCCTCGAGGGTTTTAACCAACCCTGCAATCTTCTGACCAGCGCTACCCTGCAATGCAGAGATAACATTCTTGGCAGGAGACTGAAGCAATGATACAACATCTCCGATAAGCTCCTCGCGGCTCTTGATCTTGCTCAAAGCATCCAACTGATCGTCACCAACGTAAACACAGCTCTCAGCATAAGCAGCCTTAAGGATTGGCTTGTCGCTACCCTTACGGAACTCCTGAATAAGGAGTGCAGGAGCCTTTGCATTGTGTGTAAACATCACTGAGGTTGAACCCTCCAAAACAGAGACCAAATCAGCATCAGCCAAATTAGCCCTCTCAAGTGCTTTAACAAGTAGAGTGTTCTTCACAACAACCAATTTAACCTCCTTATCGAAGCACATACGGCGCAACGAAGCGGTCTTCTCAGCGTTCAACGCCTCGATATTGGTGATATAGAAGTGAGGATACTCTGCGAGTTGAGCTGCTAGACCCTCGATGAGAGCCGTCTTTTGTTCTTTAGTCATCTCCTATTATCCTCCTATTTCTCTACTGATTTAACATCGATCATCACACCCGGACTCATAGTTGTAGAGAGGTAAATGCTCTTTACATATGTTCCCTTAGCAGCCGATGGTTTGAGCTTAAGGATAGTTGAGATAACCTCCTGTGCATTCTCAACGATCTTATCAGCGTCAAACGACACCTTACCCACTGCTGTGTGGATAATACCAAACTTATCGACCTTGAAATCGATCTTACCAGCCTTAACCTCTTTAACAGCCTTAGCGATGTCCATCGTTACAGTACCTGTCTTAGGGTTTGGCATCAAGTTACGAGGACCGAGAATACGACCCAACGCACCAACTTTTCCCATTACGTTTGGAGTTGTGATGATAACATCAACATCTGTCCATCCGCCTTTGATCTTGTCTACATACTCATCCAAGCCTACGTAGTCCGCTCCAGCTGCTTTAGCCTCCTCCTCTTTGTCTGGTGTACAAAGCACGAGTACACGTGTCTCCTTACCAGTTCCGTTAGGAAGAGTCACAACGCCACGAACCATCTGGTTTGCCTTACGTGGGTCTACACCCAAACGCACGTCAATATCTACCGAAGCATCGAATTTCGTAAAGGTAATCTCCTTGAGAAGAGCTGCTGCCTCAGCTAGTTTGTAGGCTTTATCAGCCTCAACCTTTGAATAGGCAATTTTTTGATTTTTTGTCAACTTACTCATCTTTGTGTCAATTACATATTAGGAAATTCACCAACTACGTTGATACCCATACTGCGCGCAGTACCGGCAACCATACGCATAGCAGCCTCAAGTGTAAAGCAGTTCATATCAGGCATTTTATCCTGAGCGATTGCCTGTACCTGCTCCCATGTCACCTGTCCAACCTTATCACGGTTAGGCTGTGCAGAACCAGATTTCAGACCTGCTGCGTCTTTAAGCTGAACGGCTACTGGTGGCTGTTTGATAACGAAGTCGAAAGACTTATCGCTATAAACGGTGATGATAACTGGAAGAACCTTTCCAGCCTTATCCTGCGTGCGAGCGTTAAACTGCTTGCAGAAATCCATGATGTTCACACCCTTAGAACCAAGTGCTGGTCCTACTGGAGGTGATGGATTGGCAGCACCACCTTTGATCTGCAATTTAATAAATGCAGCTACCTCTTTTGCCATAGTTTCCTTTTGTTAATTACTCTTTATCTACCTGTGTGAAACCCAACTCCATTGGAGTCTTGCGCCCAAATATCTTAACAGATACTGTGAGTTTCTTGCGCTCGTTGTCGACGCTCTCGATAATACCTTGGAAGCTCGAGAATGGACCATCTGTAACCTTGACAGTCTCGCCAACAAAGAATGGTACTTCGTTCTCCTCCTCTTGAACCATCAGATCATCTACACGACCCAAAATACGGTGAACCTCAGCCTCACGCAACGGTGTTGCGATCATCTTACGTCCATCCTCCTTTGTATCGCCTAGGAATCCTAGGACATTTGGAATATTACGAATTATAGTGGGGATATGACCGACAAATGCAGCCTCTATCAATACATAACCGGGATAAGAGACCTTATCCTTTGAATACTTCTTTCCGTTACGGATAGTATACACCTTTTCGGTTGGGATCAACACCTGTGAGATATAATCCTCAAGATTATTGTGTTTGATCTCAGCCTCTAAGTACTCCTTAACCTTCTTCTCCTTACCGCCAATGGCTCTTACTACATACCACTGCTTTGCTACATCACTCATCTTATTGTCTGCTAACTACAACGTTAAACCTAACTAGCTAGGTTAGCCAAAGTCTTATAGATAAATCCCATAACACCCTCGAAGGTGAGATCCATAGCCAATACCACAACAGCAAAAATAACTGTTGCAACCATAACAACAATAGTCGAACTCTGGAGCTGCGAGAACGAGGGCCACGAGACCTTGTTTACCAACTCATTATACGAATCTTTGATATACTGAATCATTGTTGTTGTTTTGAAATTTTACTTTATACTTCTTAAGCAGGAGCAGAGAGATTCGAACTCCCATCAACGGTTTTGGAGACCGCTATTCTACCCTTGAACTATGCTCCTTTGTGAGGAATTGGAGTCAATTAAGACTCCAAGAACCTCTATTTTTTTTTTGGAATCAGGCTATCACCTTGCGACGATGACCCTCCTCCGACTCTACTCCCAAAAGGGATTAGAATTACTCAATGATCTTCAAGATCTGACCTGCACCTACTGTACGTCCACCCTCACGGATTGCGAAACGAAGACCAGCGTTCAATGCTACTGGATAGATCAATGAAACAGTGATTGTTGCATTGTCACCCGGCATAATCATCTCAACTCCCTCAGGAAGTGCGATCTCACCTGTGATGTCCATTGTACGAAGGTAGAACTGAGGACGATACTTGTTATGGAATGGAGTGTGACGTCCACCCTCCTCTTTCTTAAGGATATAAACCTCAGCTTGGAACTTAGTGTGAGGAGTGATTGATCCCGGTTTAGCTACAACCATACCGCGCTTGATGTCGTTCTTGTCGATACCACGAAGCAATAGACCTACGTTATCTCCAGCCTCACCTGAGTCAAGGAGCTTACGGAACATCTCAACACCAGTACAAACTGAGTTCAAAGTCTTATCAAGACCTACGATCTCAACTGGATCACCTACGTTAACAACACCTGTCTCGATACGACCAGTAACAACTGTTCCACGACCTGTGATTGAGAATACGTCCTCAACTGGCATCAAGAATGGCTTCTCGTTCTCGCGTGGAGGGATTGGAATATACTCATCAACTGCGTTCATAAGCTCCATGATCTTCTCAACCCATGTAGGCTCGTCGTTAAGTCCACCAAGAGCAGAACCACGAATTACAGGAGCATTGTCGCCATCGAACTCATACTTGCTAAGAAGGTCACGAACCTCCATCTCTACAAGGTCAAGCATCTCAGGATCGTCAACCATATCACACTTGTTAAGGAAAACAACGATCTTAGGAACGTTTACCTGACGAGCAAGAAGAACGTGCTCGTTAGTCTGAGGCATAGGACCATCAGTAGCAGCTACTACAAGGATAGCACCATCCATCTGCGCAGCACCAGTAACCATGTTCTTTACGTAATCGGCGTGACCGGGACAGTCAACGTGAGCGTAGTGACGGTTAGCAGTCTGATACTCAACGTGAGCAGTGTTGATAGTGATACCACGCTCTTTCTCCTCAGGTGCGTTATCGATAGAGTCGAATGAACGCTTCTCTGAAAGACCTGCGTTAGCAAGAACTGTTGTGATAGCAGCAGTAAGAGTAGTCTTACCGTGGTCAACGTGACCGATTGTACCGATGTTCACGTGGGGTTTTGAACGATCGAATTTTTCTTTTGCCATTGTAGTAAAATATTAAATTTTTAATTTATTATATCTGTTGTACTATTCGCTAACAAACGATGCAACTACACAGACCGAATGCTTCGTCTTGAAACAACAAAAGCGGTCTTGAGCATAGTTTAAACCAACACAAAACGCACTTCGTGGGCGGTAATTACATCTATCATTATTTTGAGCGGAAGACGAGACTCGAACTCGCAACCCTTAGCTTGGAAGGCTAATGCTCTACCAATTGAGCTACTTCCGCAATATACCTTTCGTATATGCCACCTTGGTTAGTGGACTTTTTTTGGTGGGAAGTGATGGATTCGAACCACCGTAAGCATACGCTAGCAGATTTACAGTCTGCCCCATTTGGCCACTCTGGTAACTTCCCAAACCTTATTGCATCCCCACCTATTCTCACAGGCGAACCGGGACTTGAGCCGATGGAGGGATTCGAACCCCCGACCAGCTGATTACAAATCAGCTGCTCTGGCCAACTGAGCTACATCGGCATTGATGTTTGACCTTTTTGGTGATGCAAAGATAATAGATGTTTTTTTAACTACCAAATATTTTATATCTTTTTTTTCTATTTTTTATTGTCAAACGAACTTAAATAACCACACCTATATTATATATAGGGGGAGGGTCAAAATCACTGACCCTCCCCTCCTCTATAACCCTCAGTGAGTATAGACTCGACCACGTATAGCCTCACTCTTATCATACTTTACCCTGCTAGCTGTGGGATACTCCAGCTCCTTTAGCTCAGCAACTACCTCGGCAATGTCGCGCAGCAACATATCAGCCATATCGCGAGACATCCCCTGTCGCACAACAACCCTCATGACGACAATAAACTCGATATTCTTAGGCATTGTGTAGGCTGGAATCATCCAACCGCGCTGCTGCAGTCGATCCTGCAGATCATAGAGCGTCCACTGCGCCTCCTGATTATAGTCGGGATCCATATACCAGATAAAGAGAGGGTTATCAATACGATCGACAAAGGTCTTAAAACAGTCATACTCACCGATCGCCTTATGGCAATATCGCGCCACCTCCATCGAACTCTCGTGAACACCCTTATACCCCTCATAGCCGTAGCGGATGAAGTTATAATATTGACCAAGGATCTGCGAAGCGGGACGAGAGAAGTTCAGCCCCACCTGCGTAATGCTAGCCCCTAAATAGTTGACACTAAAGGACATCTCCTCAGGCAGAGCATCCTTATCTCGCCAAACGATCCACCCCAGACCGGGATAGACCAAACCATATTTATGTCCCGATGTAGAGATCGAGAGGACCCACTTCAGACGAAAATCCCACTTCACATCGGGCGAAGTAAATGGAAGAATAAAGCCACCCGAAGCGGCATCAACATGGATTGGAATGTCATACCCTGTATCTCTATTGAAGCTATCGAGCGCCTTGTCGAGCGCCTCAACATCCTCGTTGAGTCCTGTCCATGTCACCCCGGCAATAGGCACAATACAGATGGTATTCTCATCACACATAGCCAGAGCGTCATCTGCATCGAGCGATGGCTTATCGAGGGTGATAGGGACTGTGCGCAGTTCAATCTGCCACAGCTGACAGAACTTCTCCCAGACAACCTGCAACCCACTGCTCATAACCAAGTTTGGTTTGTCGAACGGCTTACCATCCGCCATCCTCTTTTTGCGCCATCTGAGCCATGCCGCCACACCGCCCAACATACACGCCTCAGATGAGCCTATACCCACAGCACCCGTCTTCCACTCCCCCTGCTCAGGGGTGTTCCAGAGGTTTGCCACGATATTAATACATCGACCACACATCACCGCTACTCGCGGATACTCAGTCTCATCAATATAGTTGATATTGATGGAGTCATTCATCAACTTTGTTGCATACTCATCCATATAGGTAGTGACAAAGGTTGCCAGATTGAGATGGGGCTGAGTCTGAGGATATGTCTCATCCTTCACCATCTGATAGGCTATCTGAGGCGATGTAGCCTCCTTAGGGATGTAGTCCTTTGGGGCTGGTTGCAGCATCTGTTCCGAGGCGTAGATTGGCATTGTTCCAACACATTTGTGATTCTTTTCCATAGTAAGATAGATTTTTATAATTAACCCTATAGCCTACTCAAAAACTCTGCCCTTTTTGCGACTCCCCGACTCAATAGGTAGCTGCCGCTACAAAAGAGCTAAAAAAGTTGCAGAATCAACAATTTAGCACTAATTTTGAGGCGTAAAGAAAAAAGATATATATATGAAGAAAATCCTATTCGCAATCATAGCGATAGTACTATCCGCATCAGCCACTAAAGCTAGCAGCGGAGATCTCCAAATTGGGGCAAAAACACAGTTCTACACACGTTGGGATGGAATCGTTGGTATTGGACCAATGGTTAAATATGACATAAACGATATGTTTAGAGTCGAGTCGGCTCTTCTACTTTTAACAAAAAAAGGGGCTTCGATAGATTGGAGCATCGACCTACATATGCCCTTTCAACTCTCAAGCTCATTTGAGATCTACCCACTTGCTGGAATCTCGCTCAACGACCCATATAAGTTTGGCGTTGCACTTGGTCTCGGCGGCGGAGCAAACTATAACATCAACGACCGCTGGGTAGCAAATGCGGGGGTGAAGTGGAGCATCCAGAGCCAACAATACCTGAAAAATCCATTTATTATTGCCTGCGGCATAGGGTATAAATTGTAATGTATAACTTCTCTAAATACAAGGATCAATATAGAGATAATCTTCGCCTAGCACTCCCCGTGATGATGTCACAGCTGGGGGCTATTGTTGTGCAGGTTGCTGACAACCTGATGGTTGGGCGATATGGGGGCGACGACCCCCTGCCACTAGCAGCGGCATCCTTTGCCGGTAGCTTTATCTTTATGCCGATGGTTATGGCTATGGGCATGACCTTTGGTCTCACCCCTATTGTCGGTGAACTCTTTGCTCAGGGGCGCAAGAGGGAGTTGTCTGGTTATCTTCACAATGGGATAATCCTCTACACAGTGATGGCGCTTCTCATCACCGTGCTGCTCTTCGCATTCATCCCATTGATGTGGCATCTGGGACAGCCCGATGATGTTGTCGAGATGGCTATACCCTACTATCGACTCTTGTCATGGAGCCTACTCCCTATGACCCTATTCTTTATCTTCAAGCAGTTTCTTGAGGGTATGGGTAATACACTCGTTGCTATGACGTGTGTGATTATGTGTAACATAGTCAATATCCTACTCAACCATATGCTCATCGGAGGGGAGTGGGGCGCTACAGAGATGGGGGTACGTGGAGCGGGTGTTGCTACACTTATCTCACGTATCCTAATGCCCATCCTATTGGTGGGGTTGATATTGACGATGAGTCGGTTTAGGGGCTACCTCACCAGCTTCTCACTACGCAATCTAACGCGCACGATCTGCACTAAGCTGGTTAAATTGGGCTTCCCCATCTCCGCACAGGTCTCTCTAGAGGTGTTGGCATTTGTGGTTATTGGCTTTATGTTTGGGTGGTTTGACGCTACGGCGATTGGAGCCTTTCAAGTCGCTGTCACTGTGGGTAATGCCTCGTTTATGATTGTCATCGCTATAGGCTCGGCAACAACGATTCGACTCTCGCACTGCTACGGGGAGCGAGATGTTACACAGATGAGATTAGCCTCTACGGCAGCGTGGCACATTGCCCTTGTATGGAGTGTCGCCGTGCTTATAATCTTCCTGCTGCTACGCCACCAGATAGTTGCCCTCTTCACAACAAATGAGCAGATTATAGAGCTGGCATCTGTCCTGCTCCTTATGATCGCCACCTACCAGATCCCCGATGGCTTTCAATGTATCGGAGTGAGCATTATGCGCGGCATGCAGGATGTGAAGATCATCCCGGTAATAGCCCTTATCGCCTATTGGTTCTGCAATATGCCAATCGGCTACCTCTGTGCATTTCATCTTGACATGGGTCCTGCGGGTCTCTATGTAGGTCTAATTATTGGATTCATAGTCGCCTCGCTACTCGCCTATCTGCGTATTAGGAGCCAACAAACTTTAATGATTAATGGCGATTAATCATTAATTTTTACTATCTTTACCGAAATTATATATATACGAAATGAGTTGCAAATGTAAAAATAAGCCCAACATAGGTCGCGGTGCGTCATTCTGTCACAACCACGATAATGTAGAGGCTACAATCCATAAGGGGTGTTATAAACTTCACGAGAACAACTGGTTAGAGAGCTATCCAGAGAATGTTCCCAGCGACATTGTAGAGATAAGGTTCAAAAACACCCGCCGCTCCTACTATCGCAACGTCGAGAATCTAGAGCTTAAGGAGGGGGATATAGTTGCTGTGGAGTCCTCTCCGGGTCACGATATTGGTGTGGTCTCACTCATAGGCGACATTGTCGCTAAACAGATGAAGAGGGTCGGCTTCTACCCCCAGAATGGCGAGTACCGAAAGATCTATCGCCACGCTAAACCCTCAGATATAGAGAAGTGGCAGGAGGCGATTGAGTTAGAGCATGAGACGATGATCCTCTCGCGCCAAATAGCTGCCGATATGGGTCTAAACATGAAGATTGGAGATGTTGAGTATCAAGGAGATAAGATCAAGGCGATATTCTACTACATCGCCGATGAGAGGGTCGATTTCCGCGAGCTGATTAAGGTCTTTGCCGATAGATTCAGGATTAGAATCGAGATGAAGCAGATCGGTGCGAGGCAGGAGGCTGGACGTATTGGCGGATTGGGTGCTTGTGGTCGTGAGCTGTGTTGCGCCTCGTGGATCTCTAGCTTCACTAGCGTCACCACCGCCGCCGCACGTGCGCAGGAGCTATCGCTCAACCCACTGAAGTTGGCGGGGCAGTGTTCAAAGCTGAAGTGCTGCCTAGCCTATGAGTATGGCACATATGTCGATGTTCGTGCTAACTTCCCGCGTCTACGCGAGCCGTTACAGACTGAGGATGGCGAGTTCTACCTAGTGAAGAGTGACATCCTCAATGGCAAGATGACCTTTAGCAGCAGCCGCGACACAATGTCAAACGTAACGATACTACCAATCGACCGAGTGAAAGAGATCATGGAGATCAATCGCACAGGAAAGAGGGTTGAGCAGCTAATGCGCGAGGAGGATATACCAAAGAGCGTTGACGAGCCAACATATCGCAGCGAGGAGGATAGCATCACCCGTTTCGACAGCGCCAAGCCACGCCGCAAATCAAAGAACAGAAAGCCAAACAACAAAGGGCAAGAGAGGCGAACCGACAATAGAGAGGCAAGAGAGGCAAGAGAGGCAAGAGAACCAAGAGAACCAAGAGCGCCAAGAGAGCATAAAGAGGGCGGATCCAATCAACCCAACAGAAACAACAGACCTCGAAAGTTCAACAACCGAGAGCGCAAAGAGGGCAACAGCAAAGAGGGTAATAACAAAGAGAGAGGCAATAAGGAGTAGATGATGAGGTGGTTGCTAGGGGTAATAATCGCGGTAATCTTCGCAGGCTGCGGTTATATTAACCACGCCAGCTTCGCCGACAATGTAGATGTTAATGGGTGGCGACAAGCAGCAACCATTGAGATCAACAACCTCGACACCACTAAACACCGTAACCTCACACTCTTCATCCTCTATGAGAGTGGTAAAATAGCGGGCAGGCTACCACTAAATATAGTGACCCAGTCGCCTAGTGGGGTGCAGATAGCTGAGCAGATAGATGTGTGGCTGGACCACGAAAGGGGGAGCGAGACAGCTCTCAATCGGACCATTCAACACTTTATCTATCGCGACAATGTAAGGTGGCGAGAGCTGGGGAGGTACAAAATTTTCATCTACCCCCGAGCAGAGCTGATCGAGGGTGTTGTTGCAGCGGGGGTTCGTATCGACCGTAGCTCACTATAGATGTTCCCACACCCTACCACGCTGAGTAGAGTAAAAATTAACCGTAATGGGCAAAGATAAATTAAGAAAATTCGCTGAGAACCTAACATTCAAGTGCTTCGTACAGCCTGAGTTCGATGATATTTTCCGAAAGGACCATCCACTCAAAGGGTGCTGGCATAGGGATTTCTTTGGCAATGATAACCCGATAGTTCTGGAGCTGGGGTGTGGCAAGGGCGAGTATACCGTTGCCTTGGCGAGGCGCAACCCCAATAACAACTATATCGGTATAGATATTAAGGGTGCAAGGATGTGGCGAGGAGCTAAGAGCGCCACCGAGGAGGGGCTGAGCAATGTCGCCTTTCTACGCACACGAATAGAGTTTATCGACTCCTTCTTCGGCGAGAACGAGGTATCGGAGATATGGATCACCTTCCCCGACCCTCAGCTAAAGCGCAAGAGGGCGAAGAAGAGGCTCACCGCACCGCTCTTCCTAGAGTTGTATGCAAAGATGATGCGCGAGGATGGGGTGATAAATCTAAAGAGCGACTCACAACATCTACATAACTACACCCTTGAGGTGGCACACCGATTCAACCTACCTATAGCCGAGTGTTGCAACGACATCTATGGATCGGGGTTTGCCGATGAGCAGCTATCTATCAAGACCGCCTATGAGACTATCTTTGTTGAGAATGGACTCCCAATCACCTACCTACGCTTTGGGCTAGGTGGAGGCAAGGCATTTGACTATTTCGAGTGGGAGGAGGATGAGAAGATGTGGCGCGAGAAGGATGCTGAGGAGCAGCGCAAAGATATTAAGACTACCAATTTACAATTCAAACGAGGTGGCGAGCCTCCCGTTAAACGATGAGAATAGCACTCTTTGCAGGGTCGTTCGACCCCTTTACCCGCGGTCATGTGGCTATCGTTGAGTCGGCACTAAGGCTCTTCGATAGGGTTGTTATTGGCGTTGGGTATAATATCAATAAACGTGGGTTACTCAGCGTAGAGCAGCGCTGCCAACTCATTAGCGACTACTACAAGGGGGATAACCGCATTGAGGTTGGATGCTATCAGGGGATGACTGGAGAGTACGCCGAGAGTATCGGAGCAACGGCTCTCATTCGCGGGCTACGCAACGGCTCTGATCTAGAGTTTGAGCGAACCGTGGAGAGTGTCAATAGGGCATTATACCCCGGGTTGCAGAGTGTGATGATCCTCCCCCCCGCTGAGTTACAACACATCTCATCGAGTGTCGTTCGCGAGCTGATGCACTTTGGCAAAGGGGTCGACAGCCTAATGCCCGAGGGGATAGATATTAATAAATATATAAAATAGTACTATATGAGTATGGAGTTTACAGCCGAGATGATCGCTGGCTTTGTAGGCGGCGAGGTCGTAGGAGATAGGGAGGCTAAGGTCTCTACAGTTAGCTCGATTGAGCAGGGAAAAGCGGGGGCGTTGTCATACCTTGTCAACCCTAAATATGAGGAGTTTATCTACACCACCGAGGCATCGATAGTTATTGTCGACAGCTCGTTTGAACCAAAGAGTGAGCTTAAAACCACCCTTATCAAGGTTGCCAATGCTGGCGAGTGTATACTACAGCTGATGACGATGTATAGCGCCGCAAAACCCAAACGAAAGGGGATCAGCAAGCTAGCATCAATCGCTGAGGGGGCAACGGTAAGCGAGGAGTGCTACATCGGTGATTTTGCCGTTATCGAGGATGGTGTAACTATCGGCAGCGGGTGCCAGATCTACCCACAGTGCTATGTCGGCGCAGGGGTGAGCATTGGCGAGGATACAACGCTATATGCCGGGGTGAAGATCTACGAGGGGTGTAAGATCCGCTCACGCACAACCCTCCATGCAGGAGCAGTCATTGGAGCTGATGGCTTTGGTTTCGCACCAAATGCCAATGGCGGCTTCGACAAGATCCCTCAGCTGGGTAATGTAATCATATGTGACGATGTTGAGATAGGCGCAAATACCTGTATCGACCGCGCAAAGACCGACTCGACAATCATCAAATCGGGGGTTAAACTAGACAACCTAATCCAAGTAGGACACAACGTTGTTATAGGCGAAAACACCGTCTCATCGGCACAGATGGGTATCGCTGGCTCATCGTCACTCGGTAGCAACTGTATGCTCGGCGGACAGGTTGGCGTAGCTGACCATGTGCATATTGGCAACGGAGTGAAGATAGGCTCACAGAGCGGAATAGAGAAGAGCATCCCCGATGGAGAGGTGCGCATGGGTTCACCAGCGCTACCGGGGCTACAGTACCACCGCGCCTCAGCGATCATCAAACGCCTACCAGAGATCTACACAACCCTCAACGCCCTCAAAAAGGAGGTCGAGAAGCTAAAGGGGTAGTTTGATTGATGGCGGTGGGTTGATAAGAAGCCATCTAACCCGAAGGGTAAAACAAAGCGAAGCATCTCACAATACTCTATGATAGAGGTTGCGAGATGCTTCACTTTGTTCTGCATGACAGTCGTAAATATTTAAAACGCGATACCTACGCGCAAAAGAACATTGCGGGTGTTACACTTCAAATCATCACTTCCGAAGTCAAACATATTTATCATACCATCTTGAAATGAAAGATCAACATTGAATCGATCTTTATACCATATACCAAAACCGAATATTACACCTGCATCAACTCTATTGTAGTCATACCAATAGCTCTCATCTAAACCACACTCTTCAGTCTCGCCATCATCTTCATATTTAAACTTGCCAGTAAAGTCATAACTAACATAGGCTCCTAGGTGAGCATCAACTTTTAGACCATCAACAACCTCATATTTCCAACCGAAGTTAAATGGTGAGACAACAGCATTATATGCCGATAGAGTCTCTTTGTAGTCATACTCAGTCGAGGTATCAGTATATCCGCGAGAACCCAAACCGAACTCCATTCCCCAATATGCACCATGTGCTGCAATAGACTTGTTAAACCCGTAGGTAACGGTATAACCGACTTTACCTCCTTTGTCATAAAAGTAGTCACTGTTAGTAACTGAGGCGAAATTAAAACCAGTGCGGAAATAAGAGATGCTTGTCTTCTCCTTCTCCTTGTAAGTCGTGAGTCGACTGTCTGGATTTACCAGCTGCTGTGCAGATACGGCAGTTGTAAAGATGGCAAATGTTGCCAAAAGTAATAATTTTTTTCATTTTTTCAATTTATTTTATTTAATTATTTAGCTACTGACTTTACCGATTGATAAAGTGATTGCCCCTTGACGATCCTCATCCACTCATAATCCGCCTCTGTTGCAGTTGCCCAGTTAGCGTAGTTCCCAAGGAAACCTACTACAATCGCCTCGTAACCATCACCATTTTCATTGGTGCGAACTGTAATCACTGGGGCGATAAGAATATCTACATTGTACTTCTTTGTCGTTTTGTAGGTCGCCCAATCTCGGATGTTAGCGAGGCTATTTTTAAGTTCTACCTCCGCCTGATGTTTTGTTAAGGACCACGTCTCCTCAATCCTACCAAGCGAGTCAACAACTTGAATCTCAACGGTCAATGGTCGCACATACCCCTCAGAACCAAAATCCAACTTCAGGGCTTGGGCATTCTCCATCCTCTCAAGCACCTTTTGCGCATAACCCATCGAGACCGCACAAAGGAGCAGTGTTAAAACAAATAATTTTTTCATGAAATTAAATTTCTGCGCCATATCGACCCCCGAATGGCTATCAAAAATAAAACAAGAAAGTGTGGAGTCGATCGCCTATTCGCTTAGAGGCTCTGGTAAGCCATGACCAAAATAAACAATACTCCACACCCATATGATATAACGATATTTGTTAGACACAAATATTAAGCCACATCAAATCAGGTGACGAGTGTTATGTTATCCTTGGTCAAGTTGAAATTTACCAGATTTCTAAGCAAGAATAAAAGCAAAACACTTTCATCAATAATATATAAAGTCACATATAGTGACCCGCAAATATAGAAAATGTTTTCAAATATAACAACTCTAATGGAGTATTGCACTGCAAAGATGTAAAAAAATTAGCAATTTTACAATACACATACACATTGTTAGTATGAATATGATATAAATTTGGATAGATTGAGCAAGTATAGCTCTATTTTGGAACTTGTATAATTCAACAAAATATCATACCTTTGAGGAATGGAATATAGATTACTAGTGCTGGATATTGACGGCACGCTGACAAACACAAAGGGGGAGATCACCGATCGAACAGTTGAGGCGATCAACCGGGCGCAGCAGCAGGGGGTGAAGATCGTCCTCGCCTCAGGTAGACCAACACATGGAATAATCAGGGTTGCTGAGCAGCTCTCAATGGCTCAGTATGGTGGGTATATACTCTCGTTCAACGGCGGCAGAATCGAAGAGTACCCTTCGCGTAGGCAGCTCTTCTCATCGACCTTTAGCCGCGAGCTGATACCCGCACTCTATGATCTATCGAGGGGACGTGCAACGATAATGAGCTACCGCGATAACTTTATCATTAGCGAGAATCCCGAGGATGAGCATGCGCAGATTGAGATTGGGATAACTAAAATGGATGTTCTTAAGGTGGAGAGCTTCGTTGAGGCGGTGGATTTCGACCCAAATAAATCTCTTATCGTTGGCGACCCCGAGGTTGTAACAGCTATCGGCGAGCAGATCAACAACGAGTATGGCGAGCATCTAACAGCCTATCGCTCATTCCCCTACTTCCTTGAGGTTGTCCCTTTAGGGATCGACAAAGCACTCTCGCTATCGTCACTGATAGAGCAGTTGGGAATCACCCGCGAGGAGGTTATCGCAATAGGTGATGGATTCAACGACCAGACAATGATCGAGTTTGCAGGGCTAGGGGTAGCAATGGCAAATGGACAGCCTTGCGTTCGCGAAGCTGCCGATATTGTAGCTCTCTCAAATGATGAAGATGGTGTAGCTGATATAATTGATCGGTATATCCTGTAAGATCACTTAAGATGCGCGCATCATCCTGTTGAGAGTACTACTAAGCAGGAAGAGAACCACCGCAGCAACACCGCTCATAACGACAAAGAGCATGAAGAAGCTAGAGAGTGAGTCGATGCTAAAGCCCATAAAGCTCTTTGCCACACCACCACTCTCAGGGTAGTAGCTACTCAGCACACCGGAGAATTTATTTGCTGCCGACATGCTCAGGAACCAGACACCCATCAACAGCGAGGCGAAGCGTACCGGTGCGAGCTGATTAACCATCGAGAGACCTATTGGTGAGAGACATAGCTCTCCCATGGTGTGGATAAAGTAGAGCGACACCAGCCACATCATACTCACCTTTGTATCACCCTCGACACCACTAACACCAAAGGCTATAATAAGATAGCCCAGCGAGAGAAGGAATAGACCCAGCGCCTGTTTCAGTGGTGATGATGGCTCCATATTGCGCCTACCAAGCCACGCCCATAGCGCAGCAAAGAGGGGCGCCAATGTGACCACAAAGATAGGATTAAGCGATTGGAAGTAGGATGCCGGCATCTCCCAGCCGAAGATCACCCTATTGGTCTGCTCATCGGCAAAGAAGGTGAGCGCCGCGCCAGCCTGCTCAAATGCCGACCAGAAAAAGACCACAAAGAAGGCGATGATATAGATCACCCCAATGCGCATACGCTCCACACGACTAAGCGAGGGGTCGGTAAAGATATATATAGGCATAACAACTGTGCTGGAGTAGATAAAGGCACCCAGCCAATCGGCACTCATCAATGTCGATGTAGAGATGTCGAAACCAACAGCAAAGAGGATTGTTAGCACCACAAAGAGAGCCAACGTCACCATGTTACGCGCAGAGAACCAGCGAATAGGTTGACTCTCTTCACCCCCCTTAACCAGAGGTTTAGGTACCCCTCCGATAGCCTGACCCTGAGAGTCGACAAGGTAGCGATTCATATAGAGTCTAAAGACCAATATTCCGATAATCATACCCACACACGCCGAGAGGAAACCCCATCGGAAATCCTCCGGGTTACCCGTATTCCCAACCAGACCACACCAAAGAGGTGCGATTGTCGCGCCGAGGTTGATACCCATATAGAAGATTGTGTAGGCTGAGTCTAAACGCTTATCGTTAGGTGCATAGAGCTGCCCCACCATAGTGGAGATATTGGGTTTAAAGAGACCATTACCCATAACAGATAAGAAGAGTCCACCAACCATCAACCACACCGCCAGATCGAGGTTATCCAGCGAGCTAGCACTCAGAAAGAGCATGAACTGCCCCAGTGCCATAACCAACGCACCGACATAGATCGAGCGCCTATTACCCCAGAACCTATCGGCGATATAACCACCTAGCAGAGGGGTCAAAAAGACCAGCCCCGTATAGTTTCCATAGATCATCGACGCCAGCTCCTTATCGAAGAGCAGTGCCTGAGTCATGTAGAGGATAAAGAGCGCACGCATACCATAGTAGCTAAAGCGCTCCCACATCTCCGTTGCAAAGAGCAGATACAACCCCTTAGGGTGGTTTGACATATTCATTTTATTCTAAAAATTTATCCCTGTTGGATAGTTTATCTTAACATCAACAATACTCTCGCCCTCCTTAACTAGAGTGTAGCTAGGGTTAGCAAATCCGCTATATGGCTCGATATTCAACGCTGCATACCTCTCCAAGATCGCCTCATGACGCTGACGATCGATCTTCACACCATACCTCTCTACCAACATCTTTGCAGCCTCGAAATCACCCTCGCTCTTAATTCGCTGTATCTCGTGGAGCAGATCGCCAAAGAGCTTACGTAGCCTCTCCACACTATAGACCTCTACATACTCCTTGCCACCCTTTGTGATAATTTCGCAGATGCCATCCCCGCGCTCTAGCACCCACGAGCTTATGAGTTGACGATTGCGCATATGTGTCTGCTCAATATCATCTCCAAGTTTGATTCGAGCTAGCTGGGTCAACGAGCCATTGGTCAAATATTTAATATATTGAGCCTTTGCAGCATCCATAGATGGCAGCAACCCAAGCTCCAACATCTTCTCATCGGCGATAAAGTAGAGACCAAAGAGGTCGGCACGCACCTCCTCAATAACTGAGTAGTAGCTACCCAGATCGGTTGTTGAGACCCCCTCACGCACCTGCCCAGAGCCGTGACCCAAACACTCATGCATATCGACATGGATAGCATCTGAGACCTCGCCATACTTATCAATTAGCTCTAGGTTTTTTTTGCCGTAATAGAACTCCTCGGCAAATCCACTACCCCTGCCCGCCTCAGCATAGGCGTGGGTAACGTTATCTATAGTGACCGACTTAGAGCCATAATCCCGCCTTATCCACTCCGCATTGGGGAGGTTAATTCCGATAGGTGTAGAGGGGTAGCAGTCACCACCCAGCATCGCTACGGTGATTACCTTAGCTGAGATACCCTTCACCTCCGCCTTACGGTATTGAGGGTTGATGGGTGAGCGATCCTCAAACCACTGCGCATTGTTGGCTATCAGCTCTGTGCGGCTACACGCCTTCTCGTCACGGAAGTTCACTAGCCCCTCCCACGCCGCTTTACGACCCAACGGATCGCCATAGACCTCAATAAATCCATTTACAAAATCGACCTTCGAGTGTTGATCCTTAACCCATGCAATAGAGTGGTCATCAAAGGTTTTAAGGTCTCCCGTGCGATAGTACTCAACCAACAATCGGATAATCTCGCTCTGCTCAGGTGTCGCCACCTCGCGCGCCCTCTCCAACCAATAGACAATCTCCTCCAGCTGTGTTGAGTAGAGACCCCCGATCTTATAGACCTGCTCGACAATAGCCCCACTCTCATCCTTAATCAACTTTGAGTTGAGACCCAGCGAGATCTTATCATCTGTACGCTGAGCTAGATCGGCATAGAAACTCTCCGCCTCAGCTTGGGTCACGCCATCATAGTAGTTACACGCCGAGGCGGTGATAAGATCGACCCCCTCCTCGCGAGTTATTCGTCTCGAATATCTATCATTATCAAAAATTATAGGGGTGATAAATTCGATATACCCCTCTAAGCTACTCGCTCCAACCGCCTCAACATCGATCTTCGAGGCTATTGAGCGCAGCGCATCGGCGAGATAATCAGCCGAGAACTGAGGGGTGAACTTCTCCCCCGAGTAGTGGTGGTGGATACCATTTGCAAACCACATCTGCTTGGCGTACAGCTCCACTCCGCGCCACTCATCACTATCACGATCTCCCTCATAGCTACTCATAAGAGCCTTAAAGGTATCACGCAGGGTGATATTATACTTGAAATTCTGATCGATAATTATATCTTGACCCGCCTCAGCTGCCTGAGCGAGGTAGTAGATATAGAGCTTCTCATCGAGCTTCAACTCCTCAAATCCGGGAACCTCATACCGAAGCACACGAACATCGCCGAAGCGATCGAGAATCCAACTATTTTCACTATCAACCGACGTCGACACACATGAGCTTAAAGCCATTACTGCTAAATATTTTAAATTCATACCACAAATCTGTTATTTATGCAAATATAATAAATTTTCTATAAATATTTTATGTCATATTCCGGAAATTTATGTAAATTTGTATGGTGGAGATCTCTATTCTCCCTAAATTTTTTAAAAATTAAAAACTAGAGAGGAGAGACCCCTCTCCCAAAAGAACTAACAATGGGACTTAAACGACGTATTACACTCGGGTTCATGGGCATTGTGGCTATTCTCCTCATTGCGGGAATGGTCTCCTTTATCGAACTTAGCATGCTTGGTCGCGAAACAGATAAGATCTTCGACTCAACACGCCGAAATAGCGACTATGCAAGCGAGATGCTCAAATCCCTTTCGTCACAAAACAACGCCTTTATCAAGATGTTGGCTTTTGACGACAATTCATACGACACAATCTGCTACAACTCAATCGATCGTCTAGAGGAGGTGCTAACTAGTGCGCGCAGACACTCATTACAACCGGAATTTATCGACTCTATGGTTATGAACGCTCGACAGATACGCACACTTTGTAGCAACTTTGCAGATGCCCGCGACAGCCTAAATCGCCTCGCCGAGGCTCGCAGATTGGTCCAGCTAGCCGACAGCACACACACCACCACACCCGCAACAGTGAGCGTCAGAGATCAACGATCAACCACCATACCAATCTACAACGACTACAGAGTGGTCTACAATAACACTATGGAGATGGTTAGCGGATACCTAACGCTATCACAAGATGCCTTGGCGCCCGATGCCCAACAGCTACACCACAACGCCTATAGAGCGGTCACCCCGGTGATGATCTCGCTGCTGGTGATGATCGTTGTTGTGCTGATGCTCTACTACTTTACGATGATTATATGCGTCAACCCCATTATATCTATCAACAAGTCGCTGATTAACTTCCTCAACTTCAAGATACCGTTTGCACCCAAATGTTATAAACGTGACGAGGCGGAGCAACTATGCGAAAATATCAGCGCTCTAATTAAAGGCAGCAAAAAGCAATGAGACTAAATGTAGTACTGAGATATATAGGCATGGTGATGCTCTTTATGGCAGCCGCTATGTTGGCAACAACCATTGTTGCCTATGTCTCGTCACGCGACAGCTCATTCTATGCCCTGCTGCTATCCACCCTGCTCACCGCACTGCTGGGCAGCTTCCCCCTTATCTTCACCCATGCCGAGAGCTATATCTCCAATAAGGAGAGTTACGTCATCGTTCTAGGGGGTTGGCTGATGGCGTGTGTAGTGACCACCTTCCCCTACCTAATGTGGGGTGGTGAATTTAGCTTTATCAATGCATGGTTTGAGTCCGTTTCGGGGTTAACAACTACCGGGGCATCTATACTTAGCGACATTGAGTTTCTCCCCCGCGGACTGCTCTTCTGGCGCATGATCTCGACATGGATCGGAGGTATCGGAGTGATTATGTTTGCCCTTGTCATACTTCCGTCGATGGGTCGTAACAAAATGACACTGAGCAATGTAGAGCTATCATCAGTAGCCAAAGACAACTACCACTACCGCTCGCAGACCGTTGTGCAGATCATCCTAGTGGTCTACTTCGGTCTAACCTCACTCATAACCCTCATGCTTAAGATGGCGGGGATGAATTGGTACGATGCACTGACACACGCAATGTCTGTCGCCTCGACCAGCGGCTTTAGTACTAAGAATGCCAGCATCGCCCACTTCGACTCAGCGGCGATAGAGTCGATCTTGATCTTCGGCATGATTGCCGCAGGAACACACTTTGGAATGATCTACGCCACACTTACGGGTAAGCGCAACAATATCTTCCGCTCAGAGGTGATGAGGGTCTATATAGTTATGATCGTAGTGTGTAGTGCAGCTATGGCGGCAAACCTCTACCTCAGCGGCTACTACCCCGACCTAATCACCTCAATACGCCACGCAACATTCCAATTCACCTCCCTATTCACAACCACTGGCTTTGCGACGGTGGATAGCAACCCTTGGCCCCCCCTCACAATCGTAGTGCTGATCTTCGGATCGATCGTCTGTGCATGTGCAGGGTCAACAACGGGGGGTATAAAGATCAACCGAGCATTGATCGCTGCAAAGATGTTCAAACAGAGGGTACAGCAGCAGCAGCACCCCAATGCAATATTTAGAGTCAAGGTCGATGGGGTGTCGCAAGATAATGAGACCCTACAGACGGTGGCTATATTCATAGTCTTTTATCTGTTCCTAATACTGTTAGGCACAGTTGTCTCGACCCTATTTGGGTTTGATGTCACCACCTCGTTTACCGCGGCTGTGGCATGTTTGGGTAATGTAGGTCCCGGATTTGGAGATGTGGGATCGATGGATAACTATGCAACTATGCCCTCGGCATTAAAGGGTTTTCTCTCCCTACTTATGCTGTTGGGTCGTCTAGAGATATTTGGTTTAATTCAACTATTCTTAATCAAATGGTGGCGATAGCAAAGATACTTATAGTGCTGATAATAAGCATATCGGCAGCTACAGCTCAGAGTGTAGAGCAGAAGTCACTACTCACAGCCCTAGAGAGGTTAGAGGGTAGACGTGAGGAGATAAATACAACAATCACTCAGCTACGCCGTGACTACACCTCGGTCGCTAGTGGCAGTGAGCGAGAGAGTATCGCCAGCCGTATAGCCAATCTGGAGGGGGATATGCTCGATGTCACACAGCAGATCAACGAGACACAACTAAAGTTAGCTCAATATGAGTTGACTCAAGAGTCGACAAAGAGGAGTCAGGTGAGGGATGAGGCAAAGAGTATAGCCGAGTCAACATATGCACGCAAGAGGCTCAGCCACAACGATCTGAAAAGCCTATACATCAACAATATAGGGGCGATAGACTCACTCTGCGCCTCTCAAGAGGAGCGCCTTCTAACGCTAGGCTCACTCCGCAACCAATACAACCAATGTGAGGGTGAGAGGGAGGCTATGGCGATAGTCGATAGGTTCGATTCGCTGAAGATGGTCACAGAGAGCTATTCACGTGAACTAGCCCGCCAATGGGGAGAGGTGTATGACAATAAGCTCTTTGCACTCAATGTATTAATAGAGCATATCGACAACAATCAGCTACGCACAGATAGCCAAAATATTTCACGATCGAGTGGCGCTGCATTGGGGGATCTGGGTAGCGACATTGCCGATCCAGCCGTTGCCAACTATGAATATCAGAGGCGCGAACTATTGGCTATCGAGCTATTGATTGCCCGCTCCTTAGCGTTGACCAACGCTGTCGACTCACTAAGCGCAGTAAATAAGGAGCTATCGGCGAAATGGGATGATAACCACTTTGCCCCGATAGAGATCGAAGAGAGGATTTTTATCGACTATGCACCTATAACATTCTCTAGCAAACAGATATACAGCAAATCAAACCCCATCCCAGCGACAAAGATCTTCAAGCGCGGAGTGGTCTATAGAATCCTCTACGGAGGCTTCACCTCGCCCCAGCAACCTACACTATTCAGAGGAGCCAAACCACTAAGTGTAAATAAGGAGGAGAACTTAAACCGCTACTACGGCGGAGGGTACAAGTGCTATCGCGAGGCGGTGGAGGCACAGAAAGCCTCTAAAGCCAAAGGGTTTAATCGCCCTGAGATTGTGATGTGGAGAGATGGTGTAAGCCGCAACCTCTCTCGCCAACCCTACCCTAAGGGGGGATATAAGGTTGTGATTAAGGGGTGCGAGGAGCTACCCGATAGGGTTGCGCAACTCACCAGCCAATACGACAAAGATGCACAGATAACACGCACCGGCAACGGTGAGTATATAATATCGACCTTTACCGATCGCATGGTTGCCGAGGATCTCATGGGGGAGATAACTGATATAGATAAAGATTATATAATCTCAATAGAATAACAGACTCTACAATGTGGCATATTCGCAAAATATTTAATGGCGGAAAAAGAATACCCCTCTTCTACTACATATACAATATAGTTAGCTTCATCGTACCAAATTGCCTGCACCGATTTAGGATGAACTATCGCATGCATGGCGTTACGAGACGAGATGATTATGAATATATTCTCGATAGGGTCGAGTACTACAACAAGCTCAACACCCCAGTAGCGATAACTAGCAAAGATAAATTAACACTTAAAGAGTTTATAAAGAGACGCCACAGCTACCTAAGCCGCTACTTCTACGATACATATAGCGTCATTAAGGGGTTCGACAAGTCTCTCCCAATAGTGCCGCTCTTTGGTGATGTGACCACCATACCACCACTCCCATCGATAGTCAAGAGCCGCCCAATAGAGGGGGATAATCACAACTCCGTAGTACTCAAACTCGATCGACTACGCCACTTCCTATTTCTTCGCGACTCAATACCCTTCAGAGCCAAAGATCCTCGCGCACTCGGTTACACCTACGCTAAATACAAGCAGAATAGAATAGACTTTCTTGAACTCTACCGCGACCGTGAAGAGATATGTATATGCGGAAATGTTATGCGCGACCCAACAGTTGATGATCGCCTCTATCGCGACAAGATCACTATTCTCGACCACCTAAAGTTTAGATATATAATTGCCCTAGAGGGTAACGATGTAGCGACCAACCTTAAGTGGATCATGTCATCAAATTGTATTGCCGTGATGCCCAAACCAACCTACGAAACATGGTTTATGGAGGGGCGATTGATCCCTAACTACCACTATATAGAGATAAAGAGTGACTTTAGCGATCTGGAGGAGCGGCTAGAGTACTACAACACCCACCTCGATGAGGCGGAGGCAATAGTCCGAAATGGGCAGGAGTATATCGATCAATTCAGAGATAGCAAACGAGAGAAGATAATTGGCTATATGACTATGCAACGATACTTTGAGTTTGTTAACTAGCGTGTTAAAATGGTGTTAAATTACCAGACCAAATATTTATCTAATTGAAAAAAGTGTTACATTTGCAGTGTCAAAAATATCATTTTTATGGATAACAACAGAATATTGGTCATCGACGACGAGGAGTCGATCTGCGAGATTTTACAACTCACCCTTATGGCTGAGGGGTATGAGGTTGATGTGGCGTATAGCGCCGAACAGGCATTGAAACTCAATATAGCTAGCTACTCACTCATTCTTCTCGATATAATGATGGGCGAAACGAGCGGATATAAGATGCTCCAAATATTGCGCACAAACGATGAGACAAAGGCTATCCCCGTAATATTCTGTTCAGCCAAAGATACCAAAGATGATACTATCATGGGGTTGAATCTGGGTGCCGATGACTACATTGTAAAGCCATTCCTCCCTCGCGAGGTTGTGGCGCGAGTACGAAGTGTGCTACGCCGATTCTCAGCCAGCGCAGCTGCCGATCTGTTGGCTGCAAGTATAGTTGAGTTTGAGGGGTTACGTCTCGACCTCAACCGCAAAGAGTGTACACTCAATGGAGAGCAGATCCCAATGACCAAAAAGGAGTTTGAGATCCTCGCAATGTTTCTCCAGAACCAAAATACGATCTTCTCTCGTCAAGATATTCTCAACCGCGTTTGGGACAATGAGGTTGTTGTTGTCGACCGTACGATAGATGTATTTATCACCCGCATACGCAAAAAGATTGGCGATATGGGTAAACATATTGTCACTAGATTGGGTTATGGCTACGGATTTTACGAATAAAATTCGTCGCCAGAGTCGACTCTTCACCTTTGTTCTGATCCTCCTGTGGGGGTTGGTTATACCATTTATTGGCTTTAGAGTTATCCTATCAACTGGGATTGGCGACAATATCGCATGGCTCTCATCTGACGAGCTTGTACTCTACGATAATATATTCATCTTCATAGCTCTAATAGTCACTCTCCTAACATCATTTATCTGGCTGATGTTTAGGCGCCTGTGCCGCTCGCTAAATGAGTCCGCAGAGAGAATTGAGCGGGAGCAGCTATCGGCACTGCGCGAAGAGCAGGAGAAGATACGAATAAAGAGGCATCTGACCAACAATATAAACCACGAGCTTAAGACCCCAATATGCTCGATTATCGGCTATCTCGATCTTATCCTCACCAACGAAAATCTCGACATACAAAATACTCGCAACTTTGTAAAGAAGAGTTTCGATCAGGCTGAACGACTACGCCAACTAATGCTCGATCTCTCAACAATAACACGTATAGATGAGGGTGGCGATCAGATTGGGTGTGAGAGTGTTAACATAACCCAGATAGTTGAGTCGATTGTCGATGACACACTGCCTCAAGCACACAATAATAATATAGTTGTCGAGAATAGAATAAGCCAAAATATCTCAATCAATGGCAACCACTCTCTCGTCTACTCCATCTTCCGCAATCTAGTAGATAATGCAATATCATACTCTGGCGGACGACATGTCTTTATCGAGTTGATGCGTAGCAACCCCACCGAGTTCTCATTCCGCGTACGCGACAATGGAATCGGAATAGATGCAGTCCACCTGCCATATCTCTTTGAACGATTCTACCGCGTAGATACCGGACGCTCACGTAAACTGGGTGGCACAGGACTTGGACTATCAATAGTAAAAAATGCCGTCCTCTTCCACGGAGGATCAATCATTGCCCAGCTGACCAATCAAGGGAGCCTAGAGTTTATCTTCACACTTAAGGTTAATAGCTAGATAGAGGGGGGGGCATCATTGGATGGATCCTAAGCACCACTGGGTATTGACGAAGGTGCTTATCCCGTTAAGAATCATCTGAACACCTATTGCTGCTACTATGAGTCCGAGGATGCGGGCTGTCGGATTGAGGAGATTGTATCTGTTCATTGCGCAGGCGATGATTGCACTATTGCGCATGACGATCCAGTTGACGACCAACCCAATGGCTACAGCTCCAAATGAGATGACAAAGCCATAGAGCGATGGCATAGTGACCACAGCGGTGATGGTCGCTGGTCCTGCGATCATTGGTACAGCGATCGGGACTGTAACAATAGACTCAATAGAGGTTTTATCATCTATCTTAACGTAGAGTCCATTTTGCAGCGCCGAGAGACCACTTATCGAGAGGACTATTCCACAGATGATCTGGAACGAGTAGATCTCAATATTGAAGATATAGCTCAGCAGCTCATTACCCAAGACCAAAAAGAGAATCAGAACTATCGCCGCCGTACGTGTGGAGCGATTGACGATCCTACGCACCGACTCACGATCGTAGTTGTCGCTCAATGTCGAGATGACAAAGATCTTCTGTATCGGGTTGAGCAGCGATACAAAGGTGAGCAGCGCAATAAAAAATAGCTTTACCATAGTGTTACAACAAGTAGTGAGATGACACTTATCAATATCCAGAGTGATATACCCAATAGGATTGGCTTAGCGCCCATCTGCTTGATTGAGCTAAGTGACAATGTTGTGCCTATCAAGAATAGCGCCGTGTTGAGCAGTTTATGTGATCCAACCTTTATTACGTTTGATAGGGTCTCTCCGAGAGGCATATAGGTGTTGATAACCATCGCAACGATAAAGAGCAGGATGAACCATGGTATAGAGATCTTACCCGCCTCAGCACCCCTATCCTTGAAGATAAATAGAGAGACTAGCGATAGCGGAATGATCCACAACGCACGGCTGAGTTTAACGGTGGTGGCGATCTGCAACGCCTCCTCGCCATAAGCCTTCGCCGCCCCAACCACTGCACTAGTGTCGTGGATAGCTATAGCCGACCAGACACCAAACTGCTGCTGAGTAAGCTCAAGAACTGCTCCGATCAGCGGAAAGATTAACATCGCAATGGCGTTGAGGGTAAAGACCACCGCCAAAGAGATAGATATTTCATTTGGCTTGGCACGAACAACGGGGGCTATAGCGGCAATAGCACTACCTCCACAGATCGCCGTTCCTGAGGCGATCAGATACCCCTCACTACGACCTACACCAATTTTGCGTGCAAGAAAAACACCCGAGATCATCACCGTCAAGACAGAGAAGATAGTGAAGATAATTCCCTCGTAAGAGGTGCGTAGCGACTCCTCGATATTCATTCCAAAGCCGATGCCAACAACGGCAATCTTCAACAACATAGATGACGCCTTGTGCTTCTGCCTCTCGAATAGATCGCCGGCAGCGACAGCAAATGCAATACCCATCAATAGTGATAGGGCTGGTGATAGTAGCAGTGACACCACTACTAAGATAAAAAATATCGCTCTCTTCATTCTCTTTGATTTTTTTACAAAGGTAGTGAAGAGAGCGGGGGAAAGCAAATAGATAATTTATATCGCCTATAACTTTTAGTTATTGCAAAGTTTGTGAATAGCTCTGAGAGGCGGTCTTGGCTACCGCTCTCTTGGATAAATGAGAAGTCGCGTTCGATCTTCAACCCCTCAATATCGACAATAGAGAGTGTACCTGCGCGTAGCTCATCGACAATTGCGGCGACTGAGATGATTGCATAGCAGCTACCGGCAAGGACATACCTCTTTATCGCCTCGCTACTACCTAGACGCATAACGATATTGAGCGATGAGGGTGAGATGCCTTGCTCCCTCAACCGTGTACCTATAACCTCTAGTGTTCCCGAACCCCTCTCGCGAACAACAAGAGGTATCGACTTTAGATCCTCAATACCCACCTCCTCTCGACCATCACCGTTAGTCGATCTTATCAACACCAGCTCATCGTGGAGCAGATGGGTGTAGTGAAACTCCTTCTTATGGGTAATCCCCTCGACGATACCCAATCTAACTATATTATTGGTCACTAGCGACTCTATATACTCGCTGTTACCGGTGATAAGCGAGATCTCAACATCTGGATTCTGCTCCTTGAACTGCGAGATAACTTGTGGAAGGATATATTGTGCCGCGGTGGTGCTGGCACCTATCGATAGAGTGCCGCTAATACGACCAACACATTGATTCATCTCCCCTTTGAGTTCACGATAGGTTTGAGAGATACGCTCAGCATAGCCCCTAAAGATCTCCCCCTCCTTAGTGAGACTCACACGGTTATTCATCCTAACAAAGAGCTGAACCCCAAATTCGCGCTCCAGCTCCTTGATCTGCTTCGATATGGCGGGTTGGCTAACGAGCATCTCGCTAGCTGCTTTGGTGAAGCTACATAACCTCGCCACAGCGAGAAAGACCTCTAATCTAAACTCACTCATGTAGAGCTAGATAAGTGCTAAATTGTTATCCTTGACCATCTTGCGCATATTGATTAATGCGTAGCGCATACGACCCAGAGCGGTATTGATGCTCACATCCGTCTGCTCCGCAATCTCCGCAAAGCTCAGATTGGAGAAGTAGCGTAACTTAACCACCTCGCGCTGCTCCTCGGGGAGGAGATCGATCAATCCCCTCACCTGATCGGCAACCTCCTCGCGTACCATCTCATCATCCACTGCCGGCTGGCTCTCGCGCTGAAAGCTCAGGATGTCATACCCTGCGTTGGACTCGTTGGTCTCCATCTTGTGTCGCGATGAACGGAAGGTGTCGATGGTCATGTTGTGTGCTATGCGCATCATCCATGAGAGGAAGCGTCCATTATCGCGGTAGCGCCCCTCGTCAACCATACGTACAACCCTTATGAGTACATCCTGTAGGATGTCCTCAGCCTTATCAGCGTCGCGCACCATTAAGTGTATATACCTTCTGATTCTAGGAGTGTGCCTCTCTAGCAGTTGTGATATTGCCTCGCGCTGCCCCTCGCGATACTTCGCGAGCAACTCTGCGTCACTTAGATTTGATCTACTCATGTCACTAAATTTTTACTTTATAGCGTAGAGTTTTTTTCTATAGGCAATCTTTACTTTTTTTTGTTTTTATTAGCCCCCAGATAGGAGGCTTTATGCAAAGGTAGATAAAAAAATATTAATTACAAAACACTTTTGCGTTTTTTACTCCCACTATTTTTGATTTAGTATCTAATATAGTGCCAGAGTTTGATCGCATCATCACATGCTCTACCAGCTAGCGCCAGTTATTGACCATGTATAACTGTGACCATTATAATTGATTATACGACTAGCATCAGCGTTGCTGGTCACAGTAACTGTATTTGAAGCATAGCCAGCACTAGCCGCTGAGTCGTACTTCGCCCACTCGACACCCGAGATAGAGTAGACACCAAAGTTTGTTGGTGAGTAGACTAACGGTGTAGTGGTGGTGTACTGAACAGCTAGCCCTGAGATGGTATCGTGAGAGTCGCTACTACTAGTTGTGAGATATACAGTAGAGCTTACACCAATGGTGTTCTCAACGGTTAGATCGGTGTAGCCATCGACAAAGTCACCTAATGTTATATATCCTGTAACCTTAAATGGGTAGTAGTCGCTATAGCTCATATAGCAGGCATTAATTGAACCCTCGACAATAAATCTACCATTAGTATTCTGATCTTTGTATATCTTGCAGCTTGTAGCCATCGCCTCAACATCTCCGCCATACTCATAAGTATATGATGTAGCATAGGTCATTACGGCACTCTCACCATCCTCACCTGCAAATGTAATGGTCCATGGCGTTGAGCTACTTGTATCGATTAAATCAATACCGTTAGTATCAATCTCAAAACCACCCTTACGTCGACAGAAGTCAAAATCAGCCGAGATATGTTTGGTGGTAAAACTTGGATTGTAGTATGTTACTGTATAGATATTCTCATCGCGGGTGATAGTAACCTCATCGGTGTCACCAATTAGTAGCTCTCGACGATCGAAATCTGTTCCGTTACTAGTGTAAACAGGTAGCTGAGTATAATCAGGCTCTATCGAACTCCCTGAGGTAAATGATAGCCCCTTGGCATCCAACTCCTCCATAAGGATAGCCAACCTCATAGCCATTGATGCTCCATCGGTAGCAAAGACCCTACTAATCATTGCCTCATTATATATAACTACACCCTCATAGACATCAGAGTATCCTCCATCATCAAACTCATCTGAACACCCAGTCATTGCCACTGATGCCGCCATAATTGCAGCCAAAAAATATCTTTTCATATCTACCAATATATATATTCCACTCAATAACGCATTAAAATCGCGAACAATTGCAAAGCTAGTAAAAATATTTCTATTTTGCAATTACATTTTATATTGAATATTGGTTGATTTTTTAGAATTAATTCACGATATTTGTATAGGTTAGGTTTAAATTAAATTCTAAGGTTATGGGAAGTATTAAAGGAACAGCGACAGAGCTGAATCTACTAAAGTCATTTGCTGGCGAGAGCCAAGCGCGCAATCGCTACACATATTTTGCTAGTGTAGCAAAGAAGGAGGGCTATGTGCAGATCTCAGCTCTCTTTGAAGAGACAGCCAATCAGGAGAAGGAGCATGCAAAGATGTTCTTCAAATATCTTGAGGGTGGCGAGGTGACCATCACTGCTGCATTCCCAGCAGGTGTTATCGGCACTACAGTTGAGAACCTTCGTGCAGCAGCCGATGGTGAGTATGAGGAGTGGGCAGAGCTATATCGCGAGGGTGCTGAGGTGGCACAGAGCGAGGGGTTCCCTGAGATCGCAGAGACATTCCGTCAGATCTCGGTTGCTGAGCGTGAGCATGAGGATCGCTATCGTCGACTATTGGCACGTATTGAGGCGGGTAATTTCTTCGAGCGCGAGCAGGAGCAGGTGTGGCAGTGTCGCAACTGTGGTTATATCACAGGTGCATCAACTAGCGCCCCTGAGCTATGCCCAGCGTGCAAACACCCTCAGGCGCACTTTGAGCCAAAACGTGAGAACTATTAGAATCCGTTTAAGTCGAGGATAGCCACCGGCATTATCTTGCTTAGTAAAGCGAGGTATCTCCAGATCTCTACTTTAGAGAGCTGCGAGGTGCCTCGCTTCGTTTTGTCAACTCCTCTTAGTCGATATTAGCTTATATCATACGCGCAACATAAAAAAAATATAACATAAATACTATATTTAAAAAAATATGTTTACATTTGTGTCGTTATTAGTTTAGCAAAATATTTAATATAAAATAATGAATAAAGAGTTTAAAAGGGCTATGGCACTGATGTTAAGTGCTATAGCATTTGTAGGTTGTCAACAGGAGGCTGCCAACCCAGCTGCTAATCAGCCTACAGAGTATGAGATGATGACTATCGCAACATCAGATGTAGAGTTATCTGCTTATGCTTCGGCAACCATTCGCGGACGACAGGATATTGAGATATATCCACAGGTTAGCGGATTGATTACAAAGATGAATGTGATTGAGGGACAGCCTGTAAAAAAAGGCGATGTACTGTTCGTTATTGACCAGATCCCATACCTCTCAGCTGTAGCAACAGCTAAGGCGACAGTTGCGAATGCTAAAGCGACCTTGGCTACTGCTGATTTGACATTCGAGAGCCGCAAGAGGTTGTTTGCAGATGGTGTTGTATCACAGTATGATTTGACAACCGCTGAGAACAACTTGATGATCGCCCGCGCAGCTCTAGAGCAGGCTATGGCGCAGCTTCTCAATGCTGAGAATAATCTATCGTTCACCACTGTTAGCAGCCCCGCAGATGGAGTTATCGGCACTCTACCCTACCGTGTAGGTGCTTTGGTTAGCTCAGCTATTTCACAGCCTCTAACAACAGTGTCGGACAACTCAGTGATGAATGTATACTTCTCAATGGCTGAGAATGATCTACTTGCGCTGATTCGCAACTACGGTTCATCTCAAAAGGCTATCAAGGAGATGCCCGCTGTATCGTTGCAGTTGAGCGATGGTTCGATGTATGACCAGCAGGGTAAGATAGTTTCGATCAGTGGAGTTATCAACCGCAGCACCGGAACAGTCACTCTACGTGCCGACTTCAAGAACCCTAACGGTCTGTTGCATAGTGGTGCTACAGGAAATGTTGTTATGCCTACACACCGAGATGATGTTGTTGTTATCCCTCAGGGGGCGACATATGAGTTGCAGAATAAGACCTATGTATATAAGAATGTAGATGGTAAAGCTAGCTCAACAGTTGTCGAGGTTGAGAGGATCAATGGCGGAAAGTCATATATCGTAAATGATGGATTGGCTGTTGGCGACCAGATCATCACCGAGGGTGTATCTCTACTTCGCGAGGGTCGTGCAGTAGCACCTAAGAGTAGCACACCTAAGGCTGCTCCCGCTGCTGAGAGTGCAAAATAAATCATTAAGATAGATTAAAGAATGGATTTCAAACAATTTATAGTCCGCCCAGTACTCTCATCGGTTATATCAATTATAATCGTAGTGGTGGGTCTGATCTCGCTCTTTTCGCTCCCGATTGAGCAGTTCCCCGATATTGCACCTCCGACCGTTAATGTTAGTACTAGCTACTATGGTGCGAATGCTGAGACGGTGCTAAAGAGTGTGATCTCTCCTTTGGAGGAGGCGATCAATGGAGTGGAGAATATGACCTATATGACATCGTCAGCGACCAACAACGGTAGTGCCGATATTAGTGTCTACTTCGCTCAGGGTACCGACCCCGATATGGCGGCGGTCAATATTCAGAACCGTGTAGCTACGGTTCAAGGAGACCTCCCAGCTGAGGTTAGTCAGGTGGGTGTTACAACCTCTAAGAGGCAGACAAGTATGTTGCAGGCGTTGGCTTTGAGTAGCCCAAATGGAACATATGATAAGAGCTTCTTATCGAACTATTTGCAGATCAATATGCGTCCGCAAATCTTGCGTACTGCCGGAGTTGGTGACGTTCAGGTGATGGGTGGTGACTACTCTATGCGTATCTGGATGAAGCCCGAGGTGATGGCTCAATACTCGTTGATGCCTTCGGATATCACAGCGGTGTTGTCGGAGCAGAATATCGAGGCTGCAACGGGTTCGTTTGGTGATAACTCAAATGAGACATTCCAATATACGATGAAGTATAGAGGTCGTTTGATGACCCCCGAGGAGTTTGGTGCAATTGTAGTTTCGGCAACTGATGATGGTGATATCTTGTATCTTCGCGATGTTGCTAGAGTTGAGTTGGGTGAGAGTTCATATAGCTTCTCTTCGCGACTCAATGGTGCTGCGGGTGTTGTGGCGATGGTCTACCAGACAGCAGGATCGAATGCAACGGCTGTCAACCAGCAGATCGACAAGCTGATGGAGGAGGTTAAAAAGACCCTCCCTAAGGATGTTGTCCTTACTCAGATGATGAGTGTTAACGATTTCTTGTTCGCTTCGATGCACGAGGTTATCAAGACTCTCTTTGAGGCTATTGTCTTGGTGACGTTGGTGGTCTTTGTATTCTTACAGGATCTACGCTCTACGGTTGTACCATTTGTGGCTATCGTGGTTGCACTTATCGGTACATTTGCCTTTATGTCGGTTGCAGGGTTCTCTATCAACTTGATCACTTTGTTCGCTTTGATCTTGGTTATCGGAACGGTGGTGGATGATGCCATCATTGTCGTCGAGGCTGTTCAGGCGCGTTTTGAGGCGGGATATATGAGTCCTATCCAGGCGAGTATCGATGCCATGAAGGGTCTTACAAGTGCCATCATCTCTACTTCGTTGGTGTTTATGGTGGTATTTATTCCAGTGTCATTTATGGGTGGTACTTCGGGAACATTCTATACTCAGTTTGGTTTGACGATGGCTGCTGCGGTGGGTATCTCAACTTTGAATGCCTTGACACTCAGCCCTGCGTTGTGTGCATTGCTACTCAAACCACACCTTAATGAGCATGGTGAGCAGTTCGATACATTCTCGGCTCGTTTCCGTAGATCGTTCAACGCTGGTTTCGACGCTATGATTGGCAAGTATAGCCGAGTGGTTATCTTCTTCATTAAGCATAAGTTTGTGCCATGGATCGCACTTCTTGTTGCAGGAGCTGGATTCTACTACTTGATGTCGACAACACCTACAGGATTGGTTCCCGATGAGGATCAGGGAGTGTTGTTTGTCAATGTCAATGTTGCCCCAGGAAGTACGTTGAAAAATACCGATGCTGTGATGAAACGTTTGGAGGATCGTATCCAACAGATCCCTCAGGTGTTGAATACCATGTCGGTGTCGGGTTATGGACTTATCGCTGGTCAGGGAACATCATATGGATTTATGATCGTAAAGTTGAAGGATTGGTCACTTCGTGAGGGTGAGGAGAATGGTGTTGATGCTGTTATCAAACAGATATATGGTCGCACGATGGATATTAAGGATGCCTCGCTCTTTGCGATGTCTCCCGGTATGATCCCCGGTTATGGTATGGGTAACTCGGTTGAGATGTATACTCAGGATAAGACTGGTGGTGATGTAAACTACTTCTACCAGATTACCCAGCAATTCTTGGGTGTTCTGAATCAGCGTCCTGAGGTTGCTATGGCATACTCACCATTCGATGTCCGCTTCCCTCAGTGGTCGGTAGATGTCGATGCTGCTAAGTGTAAGAGGGCGGGAGTCTCTCCATCAACTGTTTTAGCTGCTGTATCGGGTTACTATGGTAGCCAGTATGTCTCGAATATCAACCTCTATAGTAAGGTATATAAGGTTATGATTCAGGCTGAGCCAGAGTCTCGATTGGATGAGAAGTCGTTGGATAATATCTTTGTAAGGACCAATAGCGGTGATATGGCTCCATTGAGTCAGTTTATCGAGATGAAGAGGGTCTATGGTGCTGATGCCCTATCGCGATTCAATATGTACAACTCTATCGCGGTCAATGTTGCACCCGCTCCGGGTTATTCGAGCGGTGATGTTATCGAGGCTGTTCGTGAGGTCTCTGAGACAAGCCTACCCTTTGGTTTTGGCTACGACTTCGGAAGTATCGCGCGTGAGGAGGCTAGTCAGGACTCTAGCAGTACGGCGATAATCTATATCTTTGCAATCCTTATGATCTACTTGATCTTGAGTGGATTGTATGAGAGTTATATCCTTCCATTGGCGGTTATCCTCTCTGTTCCATTTGGATTGTTGGGTAGCTTTGTATTTGCTAAGATGTATGGACTCGATAACAATATCTACCTACAGACGGGACTTATCATGTTGGTGGGTCTATTGTCAAAGACCGCAATCCTTATCACTGAGTACGCCTCACAGCGTAGAATGTCGGGAATGTCGTTGTCGGCAGCGGCGATGAGTGCTGCAAAGGCTCGTTTGCGTCCGGTGCTTATGACAGCGTTGACCATGATCCTTGGATTGATGCCATTGATGGTCGCTTCGGGAGTAGGTGCGAATGGTAATAGGTCGTTGGCTGCGGGAGCTGTTGGAGGTATGATCTTCGGAACTATCGCTATCCTGTTTGTCGTTCCTACCTTCTTTATCTTCTTCCAGTGGTTGCAGGAGAGATTTACCCCCAACCCTTCGAGCATGGAGTATGATATTTTGATCGAGGATGTGGAGAAGAAGAGCCTTAGCAAGGAGGAGCTAGCGGAGTTGAAAAGTTTAGAGTAATTGGTTATGAATATTAGATTATATAAATTTGCGTTTGTGTTGGGGCTAGCAGCTACATTGAGTAGCTGCGGTCTCTACACTAAGTATGAGCGCGAGACGGTTATAGAGTCAAATCTCTATGGCGAGGGTGTCGAGGTTGGCTCAGCTAACGGAGGCGTGGTCAATGAGGGGGAGCTTTTGGGTAACCTCTCGTGGCGAGAGATCTTTACCGACCCTGCGTTGCAGAGGTTGATCGAGAGCGGATTGGAGAACAACCGCGATCTTCAGAAGTCGGTGTTGTCGTTGGAGCAGGCGGAGGCTACTTTGCGCACAAAGAGGTTGGCGTTTCTGCCTCAGCTATCTACCGCTGGTGGTGGCTACTCGGTGAGCTATAGTAAGGATCTTAGCGGCGGGTATGACACCCCTGTGGTGAGCCTCAACCCATCGTGGGTGATCGATGTCTTTGGCTCGATGAGAAATGACAAGATGCGTCAACAGATGCTCTCGGAGCAGGCTGAGAGTACTGTTCAGGCGGTTCATGCTCAGGTTGTAGCTACAATTGCCAACCTCTACTACACACTACAGATGTTGGATGCTCAGATCGTCATCACCTTGGCTACGGAGGTTAGCTGGGGCGAGAGCGTGAGGGTCTCTAAATCGTTGATGGAGGCTGGATTGATGAATAACACAGGAGTGGCTCAGATTGAGGCTGGATTCTTTGGTGTAAAGTCTACCCTTAATGAGTTGAAGATCTCGCGTAACGAGGTTCAGAACTCACTCTGTGCGCTATTGGCTATCGCTCCTCAGAGTATTGAGGTCTCTCCAATCACACCCTTTGCGACACCTAAGGCTATCCAGATCGGTGTGCCAGCAACGGCGTTGGCTATGCGTCCCGATGTTAAGAGTGCTGAGGCTGCTTTGGCTGCCGCCTTCTACAGTGAGAATATGGCTCGCTCGGAGTTCTACCCTAAGTTTGTATTCTCATATAGTGGATCGATGCAGGTTGTTGACTTTATCAACCCCGCTACATGGATCAACACAATCGCAGGAATGGCTACCATGCCTATCTTCAATAGCGGTATCAATAGGGCAAATCTGAAGATTGCTAAGCTCAACTACGAGGCTGCTCGTCTGGACTTTGAGCAGGCGCTATTGAATGCAGGAATTGAGGTTAATAACGCACTTAAGTCGATGGATGAGTATATGGGTCAGGGTGCGATAATTGATAAGCAGTTGGAGCTGCTGTTTGTTGCGGCTAAGAATACAATGCTCTTGATGGAGAATGACTCATCGGTCACCTATCTCGATGTCTTGACAGCTAACCAGAGTCTCTTTAACTCTCAACTTACACAGGTTGTGAATGAGTATAACCAATATACAAGTCTAGCTTCGCTATATACCGCTTTGGGTGGCGGACGCGAGTAGTTGGATTATCTATCGACTCACGTTAGATAGAGTATGATGTTGAGAGGTGTTGTGAATACAACGCCTCTCAACTTTTTTTAGCCTTAAAAGATTGAAATACCCTAAAATTTTACTACCTTTGTGACGTTGTATATAGATACGTAAAATAAAACTATAAATATATGTCATTTATCGATGAGAGGGTACAGACCGAGGGGCTAACATTTGATGATGTTCTGCTTGTCCCATCATACTCGGAGGTGTTGCCACGCGATGTGAGTGTGCAAACTCGCTTTTCGCGCAATATCAAGCTCAACATACCGATCGTGTCGGCAGCGATGGATACGGTTACTGAGGCTCCATTGGCTATTGCTTTGGCTCGTGAGGGTGGAATCGGAGTGATACATAAGAACATGTCGATCGAGCAGCAGGCTGCACAGGTGAAGAAGGTGAAGAGGGCTGAGAATGGAATGATCGACGAGCCGGTGACAATTGCAAAAGAGAAGACAGTTGGCGATGCTCTAGAGATAATGAAGAGCTATAAGATCGGCGGTATCCCAGTGGTTAACGACGAGAACGTCTTGATCGGTATTGTCACAAACCGCGACCTACGTTTCCAACGCGATATGGATAAACTTATCGATGATGTGATGACAAAGGAGGGGTTGATAACAACTCACAACACAGCTCTTGAGCATGCTTCAGATATACTGCTTAAGAACAAGATCGAGAAGCTACCTGTTGTTGATGAGAGTGGTAAACTTTTGGGGCTTATCACCTATAAGGATATTACAAAGGTTAAGGATAATCCAAATGCATGTAAAGACAGCAAAGGTCGTCTGCGTGTAGCTGCGGGTGTGGGTGTTACGGGAGATATGATGGATCGTGTAGATGCACTTGTTAAGGCGGGTGTAGATGCGGTGGTTGTTGACTCTGCTCATGGTCACTCGGCGAATATTGTCAATACGCTTAAGACGATCAAATCGACATACCCTAATCTTGATGTTGTCGTTGGAAATATCGCCACTGGCGAGGCGGCTAAGTTCCTCGTTGAGGCGGGAGCCGATGGCGTTAAGGTTGGTATAGGTCCGGGATCTATCTGTACAACTCGTATTGTTGCGGGTGTGGGTGTACCACAGTTGACGGCAATCTATGAAGTGGCAAAGGCTATTAAGGGTACAGGTGTTCCGGCGATTGCTGATGGTGGCTTGCGCTACTCGGGCGATGTTGTTAAGGCATTGGCTGCTGGTGGAGATTGTGTTATGGTTGGTTCGATGTTTGCCGGTGTTGAGGAGTCTCCCGGAGAGACAATTATCTATAACGGTCGTAAGTTCAAGACCTATCGTGGAATGGGATCTATCGAGGCTATGAATAGCGGCTCTAAAGATCGCTACTTTCAGGGTGACGAGTCAAATTCAAAAAAGTTTGTCCCTGAGGGAATTGTCGCACGAGTACCATTCAAAGGTTCGCTGGCTGAGGCTGCATATCAACTTGTAGGTGGACTTAAATCGGGTATGGGATACTGCGGCGCTGGAACAATCGAGGCTTTGCAAGGCGCGAAATTCATCCGCATCACCTCATCGGGAGTGGTTGAGAACCACCCACATGATGTAACTATTACTCAGGAGGCACCAAATTACACAAGAAATTAGTGACTCTCTGTCATGCTGAGCGAAGCGAAGTATCTCGCAAGGTCTTTAGCTGACATTAAGAGATACTTCGCTTCGCTCAGCATGACAAAGGGCGCAAATTTTAGAACAAATCAATTTATGGAGAAGATATTAATATTAGATTTCGGATCGCAATACACACAGCTTATCGCACGTAGAGTACGTGAGTTGAATGTATACTGTGAGATCCACCCCTTTAACCATCCACCGTCGATCGACGAGTCGTTCAAGGGTGTTATCCTCTCGGGTAGCCCAGCATCGGTGCGTGATGAGAATGCACCTGTGCCTGATCTATCTCAGATCAAGGGTAAGATGCCTCTTTTGGGTGTATGCTATGGTGCGCAGTACTTGGCAAATAGCTATGGCGGGTCTGTTGAGCCAGCGCCTAGCAGGGAGTATGGACGTGCAATGTTGACCATCGCAGAGGCGGAGAATGCGCTGCTCAAAGATATGCCATCGACAACGCAGGTGTGGATGTCGCATGGTGACACAATCACCTCGATTCCAGAGAGCTATAAGGTGATCGCTAGTACCGAGCAGGTGAGGGTTGCAGCCTATGCAATCGAGGGTGAGCCAACATGGGCAATCCAGTTCCACCCAGAGGTATACCACTCTACAGATGGTAAGCAGTTATTGAAGAACTTCGTTGTGGGTATCTGTGGATGCTCTCAGAGCTGGACCTCGGAGAGCTTCGTTGAGGCTACTGTGGCTGAGCTAAAGGCTAAGCTGGGTAGTGACAAGGTTGTCTTGGGACTCTCGGGTGGTGTTGACTCTACTGTTGCTGCGGTGTTGCTACACAAGGCTATCGGCAAAAATTTATACTGTATCTTTGTCAACCCCGGGTTGTTGAGGAAGTATGAGTTTGAGGAGGTTTTGGAGTCTTATAAAGGTATGGGGCTTAATGTTGAGGGTGTCGATGCTTCTGATAAGTTCTTGACCGATCTTGATGGTGTAAGTGATCCTGAGACTAAGAGGAAGATTATCGGTCGCGACTTTGTTGAGGTCTTTAATGAGGCGGCACACAAGATAGAGGATGTGAAGTGGTTGGCTCAGGGTACGATCTACCCCGATGTAATTGAGTCATGTTCTGTAAATGGTCCCTCGGCAACTATCAAATCACACCATAATGTAGGTGGTCTACCTGAGGAGATGAATCTACAGATCGTTGAGCCATTGAGACTTCTCTTTAAGGATGAGGTTCGTAGGGTTGGTTTGTCGATGGGAATCTCAAAGAAGCTGATCGGTCGCCATCCATTCCCGGGTCCGGGGTTGGCTATCAGAATCATTGGTGAGATTACCGCGGAGAGGGTTCGTATCTTGCAGGATGTTGATAGGATCTTTATCGATGCGCTGCATGAGAATGGTCTCTACGATCAGGTTTGGCAGGCTGGTGTTATGTTGTTGCCAGTTAAGAGTGTCGGAGTGATGGGTGATGAGCGAACATATGAGAGCTGTGTTGCCCTGCGTGCGGTGACATCGACTGATGGAATGACTGCCGACTGGGTCCATCTTCCGTATGAGTTCTTAGCAAATGTCTCTAATGAGATTATAAATAAGGTGAGGGGTGTAAATAGAGTTGTGTACGATATTTCATCTAAACCGCCGGCAACCATTGAGTGGGAGTAACGGATGACTCGCGATGAACTACATATCCTGTATGAGGAGGAGACGAGGTGTAGTGTAGAGCAGAATATCGAGCGCACACATATTGATGTTGCGCTCGATAAAAGTATATGTAATAGCCGTCTGGTCGCTACGCAGGTGAAGTATCTGCAACGGGCTAAGGTCAAGCTGCCTAGCTACTTTAAGGCTGGCTGTATAATGACACAGATGGCTTTTGAACAGTCATCAAGCGAGGTTACTGCACGGCAGAAGGTTGAGATGGGGGTTGGTGGCGAGAGTTTGCTGGATCTCACCTGTGGTTTGGGTGTTGAGAGCTTCGTACTATCAAAGGTATTTGATCGGGTTGTTGCTATTGAGTGCGATGAGGTGGTGTGTGATATGGCTAGGGAGAATTTCAGACGATTGTCGGCTAATAATATCGAGGTGTATTGCGCTAAGGCTGAGGAGTTTGTAGGGGATTGCAGGGAGCGATTTGATTGGGTGGTAATTGACCCTGATAGGCGAGGTAAGGATGGCGGGAAACGAGTTGTGCTGGAGGAGTGTTCGCCCAATCTGCTCTCGATGATGGATGATATTAAGAGGGTCGCTCGCAGGATGGTGGTTAAGCTATCTCCGATCTTTGATTGTGATGAGGCGATGAGGCTCTTCCCCGGCTCTACTGTTGAGGTGATCTCTGTTGGTGGAGAGTGCAAGGAGGTGGTTGTATATGTCGATTTTGATAGTGATGGTGAGGGTGATGTTGTTGCGACAATGGTTGGTGTTGGGAGTGTTAGCGGCAGTTCAACTAAAACTTTAGGTGATATAGCTTATTACCAATGTACAGAACAACTTAGCTATCTGATTATACCCGATGTATCGCTACAAAAAAGCAGATTGGCAACTGCCGTAATGGGTGAGTTAGCTGCGATAGATTCGGATAACTGCTACGCATTCTCGACAGAGGAGCAGATGGAGAGCTTTATACTTGAACGACACCTCGGAAGGGTTGAGAGGATAGAGGCGATACTTGATTACGAGCCTAAGCAGATACGCAAAGAACTGAGCAGCAGAGGGATAAAGAGGGCAACGATACTAAAGCGAGGTTTTAGATACTCTACGGAGCAGATAAAGAGACAGCTCAAGATAGAGGAGGGGGGAGTGATGAAATTAGCCTTTACGATGCTTAACGGCAGAGATATAATGGTGATACTTAAATGATTAGAGTTGTAATTATAGGTAGTGGAGCGGTGGCTGAGGCGATGGCTAAGGCGGTGAGGGCAAGTGATAGACTGCACCTTGTGGCTGTAGCTGGGAGAAATAAACGAAAAGTCAATGAGGTTGCGGCTGGTGAGGCTGAGGCTATAACCGATCTTGCGAGGATACCGTTAGCTGACATCTATATAGTGTCGGTGAGTGATGCAGCTATTGAGCAGGTGGTGAGAGATGCCGTCTTTGCAGAGGGCAGCACAGTTGTTCACACCGCTGGGAGTATCTCTGTAGACATATTGAAAGATATTGATAATAAAGGTGTTATCTACCCAATGCAGAGCTTCTCTCCGGGTAGAGAGATTAATTTCCGAGATGTGCCTCTCTTTATTGAGGGTGAGAGCAAAGTGGTTGAGATTGTCGCTAATGAGTTGAGTGATAATGTGCTGAGGATGAGAAGCGAGGAGAGGATCGATCTGCATCTAGCTGCGGTCTTTGCCAGCAACTTTGTCAATGCAATGTTTGGTGCTGCATATGATATTTTGAAGCGTAACGGTGTCGATTTTGAACTTTACAAGCCTCTGATTGAGGAGACGATCGCTAAGGTAATGGCGAATAGAGATCCGCATGATGGGCAGAGCGGACCGGCAAAGCGAGGTGATGAGGTGACGATGGATAGACATCTGCAAAGATTGTCTAACAACCAGAGTTTAAGTGAAATATATAGGGTGATAAGTAGTTATATAACCGCAAAACATAGAGATAAAGATGGGAAACTTTAAGGAGGATATTGCGCTATGCAAGGCGTTGATTTTAGATGTCGATGGTGTATTGACCGATGGTGGATTGACCCCAACGAGTGATGGCGATTTTCTGCGTACATTCAACACTAAGGATGGTTACGCTTTGGCTTATGCGGTGAAGATGGGTTACCGTATCTGTATTATTACAGGCGGTAGAGGCAACAATTTGCGCCGTCGTTTCGAGATGTTGCATATTGAGGATATATATATCGACTGCATGGATAAACTCACCGCTATGGGGGAGTTCTTGGCGAAGTATGATATTGATGCTCAGCACGCTATCTATATTGGCGATGACATCCCTGATCTGGAGTGTATGCGTGCCGTTGGTATGCCTATCGCGCCGAAGGATGCTGCAATGGAGGTGATAGAGGCGTCTCGCTATGTTAGTGAGTATGAGGGTGGTAGAGGCTGCGTGCGAGATGTGGTTGAGCAGTGGTTGCGCTCCCATGATAATTGGGCTAAACATGCCTATGGGGTGATGTGGACTCATATACCATCGAGATAATGGAGAGCTATCAGAGCGATTATCACACTCCGGTGTTGTGGCGTGAGTCGGTTGAGCATCTTGGTATTGAGGCAAATCCAGATGGTCTCTATTGTGACCTTACCTTTGGTGGTGGGGGGCATACAAGGCTGATACTTAGCAAGATGGGTGGTGACGGAGAGCTGTACTCTTTCGATCAAGATGCTGATACTAAGGCAAATATCCCCATCGATGTACGCTTTAACTATGTGGAGAGTAACTTTCGTTTTCTTCGTGGCGCGTTGCGTCTGCGAGGTGTTGATAGTGTCGATGCTATTTTGGCTGATCTGGGTGTTTCGTCACACCACTTCGATGCTGTCGAGAGGGGGTTCTCCTTTAGGGGCGATGCTCCTCTTGATATGAGGATGAACCAGAGAGGCAAACTAACTGCTGCTCAAGTGATTAACAGCTACACAAACGAGCAGTTGACCCAGATTCTAGGCGATTGGGGAGAGATCCAGACACCGTGGAAGGTGGCAAATTGCATTGAGAGAGCTAGGAAATTAGCCGCAATCGAGACGACAGCCCAGCTAGTTGAGGCGATCGCTCCATGCACACCCAAAGGGGCTGAGTCTAAGTTCTTGACTAAACTCTTTCAGGCGTTACGCATTGAGGTGAATGGTGAGATGGAGGCGCTAAAGATGGCTCTTGAACAGTCGCTGAAGGTGTTGAAGCCGGGTGGACGTTTGGTGGTTATCTCCTACCACTCGTTGGAGGATAGACTTGTAAAGAACTTCTTCAAGAGCGGGAATTTCGAGGGTAAGATAGAGCGTGATTTTTACGGTAACTCTAGCTCTCCTTGGAGCGTTGTAACTCGCAAAGCTATAGCCCCTAGTGGCGATGAGGTTGCGGCAAATCCGCGGTCGCGAAGTGCAAAGATGAGAGTTGCAGTAAAACTTTAGATAAGAGTATATAGTAATAATGTTGATAATTAGTTAGCTGATGGCAAATAGTGAGTACAGATCATATAATAGCGATGCTATAGTAGATGGTGATGACCAGTTGAGTAGTCGCATAGTTAACGAGGTTGTCAAGGAGGATCCGATCGATGATGAAAGTGGTGATAATTACACTAACGAAGAGCCACAAGAGCCAAAGAGAAGAGGCAAGATAGTCGAGTATCTCTTTCTGATGTTAACGGGAAATGTGCTAACTATGAGAGAGGTCTCAAAGTACTATAGCCATATGATTGTTGTGGCGATGCTATTCCTTGTTAGTATCATGGTCCTCTTTGGATCGCTTCATCTCGATGTTAACCATAATCGCCTCTCAAATGAGGTGCAGATGTTACGCGAAAAGAGTGTGAGGCTAAAGGAGGTTAGATCAGAGCGGAGTTCCCACTCTGCGATATTGAAGGAGTTGAATAGGCGTGGGATAGATCTAGAGGTCTCTAAACAGCCTGCAATAATAAATGGAGATTTTTAAATAGAGGTAAAACGATGGAGGGAAGTAGGCAAAATAGAGTGAATAATGAGGTGTTGAGCCGTGTGCGCATCATCTTAGCCCTGCTTGTGTTTATCGTTGTGATAATTATCCTCAGAGTGTTGTGGATACAGTTTGGGTCGAGTGAGATCGCGCTAAACACCGATAAGATGCACCATCGAATCTTTCGACCCGAGAGGGTGGAGGCACACCGCGGAACGATCTTTTCGCGCGATGGCGATCCATTGGCTATCTCTATCCAGCGCTACCATGTCGAGATGGATTTTGGTAGCGAGGGGTTCGATTCATTGCGAACCTTTCGCACACAGAGTGACTCGCTAGCTAAGCTCCTCTCAGCATACTTCAAAGATCGAACAACGGCGCAGTATAGGGAGCTGTTTAGATCATCGAGAGATAAACACTATCAGCTGAACTACATAAAGGATACATTGGTACGCCGCTCTGAGGGGTGGTTTGACCACTTGGTGAATATCGTTAAGGGCAAGCCGATGAAGATAGTTAAGCTCTATGATACCATAAGAAGTCATCGTCCGGTGAAGATCTTCCCGCGCGATGTCGACTATGCTGAGTGGCAGGTTTTGCGCCGCTACCCTATTCTCAACTGGAATATGGGTATGACCTATCGTCTGGTTGGTAGTGATGATCGCATCTACCCTCATGGCGAGTTGGCGCGCAGAACGATAGGCAAGATCAATGCCGATCGAGGGCAGGATTATGGTATTGAGTTGGTATATAACGACCATCTAGAGGGTGTTGATGGTGAGGAGATGCGACAACGTATAGCGCGCGGGTTCTATGGTCGAGTGGCTGGAGGCAAGCGCGTAGATGCTGTTGATGGGTTGGATGTTGTAACGACAATCGATGCTGAGTTGCAGGATGTTGTCCATCGGGTGCTATATGAACAGATGGTTAGCCATCGCGCTGAGTGGGGAACGACGGTGGTGATGGAGGTTGAGACGGGTGATATTTTGGCAATGGTCAATCTAGATAGAGATGGTAAGGGTGGATATGTCGAGGGTGAGAATAGAGCCATTGGCGCGAAGTGTGAGCCGGGATCGACACTTAAGTTGGCTGCTACATTGGCTCTGCTAGATGATGCCGGGATGTCTACCTCGCAGCTATATGATACGGAGGATGGTCGTAGGGTTAGCGTTGGAAAGACAAAGGTTCAGGACTCACATAAGGGTAATAATGTCGTTGATCTACGTACAGCCTTTGCGCAGTCACTCAATGTCTACTTTGCTAAGGCAGTATATGAATATTATGGTGACGACCCTACGAGATACTCAAACTTCCTAAAACGATTAGGTTTAGATAAGAGGGTTGGTTTTGAGGCGTATGGTGAGCCGATGCCACTGGTTCCCGCTCGGGGTTCGGCATCGTGGTGGGAGGATGTGACCTTGATTAATCAAGGTTATGGTTATGGGTTGGAGATCACCCCATTGCAGTCGTTAACCTACTACAATGGAGTGGCTAATAATGGAAAGATCGTCGCTCCTCGATTGATTAAGGAGATTAGACGTGATGGTCGAGTGGTTGAGCGCTTCCCTACCCGCACACTGGTCGATAAGATGTGTACACAACAGACTCTTGACACTGTGCGTAGCTTTATGGTAGAGGTATGTAGAACCGGCTCGGGAGCTATGCATTTGGGTCACTTTGGAGGCTTCGAGGCGGCTGCTAAGAGTGGTACTGCTCAATATGTTCAGGGTAAATATAAGCGCGGAGAGGGGTGCTATTTCGGTACTATGGTTGGATATATGCCGGCGGATAAGCCTAAGTACTCTATCATTAGCTCGTTGATGAAGCATAGAAGTAATGGAACAATATATGGCTCCTCACTGGGTGGTCCGGTGGTTCGCGATGTGATGCAGTATCTCTACAACCAGCAACCAGAGTGGCACTCGCCCCTCGACACTATCCCTCGGGGGAGGTACCCCGTAGCGATTAAGGGGGGGGAGTCGGCAGCTGTGGATAGGATTGTTCGTGAGTTGATGCCTAGGTGTGATCGTGTTAATGGCAAGGTTGCATGGAGTCGTGCGGAGGTGGATAGCCTCTCGCGTGTGAGCTATAGCGAGGTGGGTGTTGAGAGGGGCGTAATGCCTAATCTATACAATATGTCGCTGCGTGACGCAATGTTTATTCTGGAGGATCAGGGTCTCAAGGTCGACTTTATCGGCAATGGAAGGGTCTATCGCCAGAGTGTGAGGGCTGGGACACTGGTGCGCGAGGGTGCTACGATAACTTTAACTCTACGATAGATTATGAAGCTAGAGAGACTTATATCGGATGTTGAGAGGCTACAGGTGTATGGAGACACCTCTGTGGAGTGCTGTTCGCTGAGTTATGACTCGCGAACGGTAGAGGCAGGGGGGTGTTTCTTTGCTGTTGTAGGGAGACAGTCCGATGGTCATCTATTTATCCCTATGGCTGAGCAGCGCGGTGTGAGTGCAGTGGTGTGTGAGAGGTTACCTGAGCAGCTTAATGAGGGTATCTGTTATATCGTTGTCCCCTCTACTGAGGTGGCTATGGGGCGCATGGCTACAGCGTTTTACTCAAACCCTAGCAGGGAGCTAAAGTTGGTTGGGGTGACGGGAACAAATGGAAAGACCACAACGGCGACACTCCTCTCCGAGCTATTTAATCTACTGGGTTATAAGACGGGGTTAATATCGACAGTCACCTATCGTATTGGAGATAGGGAGTATGACTCAACACACACCACACCCGATGCAATTAGGCTCAATGCGATGTTACACGAGATGGTTGATGAGGGGTGTGAATATGCCTTTATGGAGGTTTCGTCACACTCAGTTGTGCAGAGCAGAATCGAGGGGTTAACCTTTGAGGGGGCTATCTTTAGCAACCTTACCCACGACCATCTAGACTACCATGGTAGCTTTGCTGAGTATCTGAGGGCGAAGAAGCGACTCTTCGACTCGCTACCTAAGGGGGCTTTTGCAGTGACCAATATCGATGATCGCAATGGGGAGGTGATGGTGCAGAATTGCGCTGCACGTGTTGTTCGCTACTCTATGCGCTCGATGGCTGATGTTAGGGCAAAGGTTGTTGAGATGCACTTTGATGGGATGCTCATGGAGATAGATGGACAAGAGGTTTGGGTTAGATTGATAGGTCGATTCAATGGCTCTAATCTACTATCGTTGTATGCTGCGGCACGTGAGCTGGGTGTAGAGAGAGAAGAGCTGCTGGTGGCTATAAGTAGGCTAGTTAGTGTAAATGGACGCTTTGAAGCTATCGCTGCAGGAGGTGGGCGTACGGTTGTGATCGATTATGCACACACCCCCGATGCGCTGGAGAATGTGTTGGAGACGGTTGGTGAGATCGCACGCAGCGTTGGTGCTGAGCGAGATGTGGTGACTGTGTGTGGATGTGGCGGGGAGCGCGATCAGCAGAAGCGTCCAGAGATGGCTAGGGTCGCTTATCGAGCTTCGTCGATGGTTATCTTCACCTCTGACAACCCACGTAGCGAGGATCCAGAGCAGATTATAGCGCAGATGATCGAGGGGTTAGAGGGGATTGCCCCTATGGCAGGACGCCGCTACCTGAAGATTACCAACCGCGCGGAGGCTATACGCACAGCGATAATGCTCTCTGCACCGGGGGCGATAGTTGTCATTGCCGGCAAGGGGCATGAGAGGTATCAGATCATAGGTGGTGAGCGCCACCATTTCGATGACCATGAGCAGGTTGCTCAGGCGATAGAGTTTATAAATGATAATAATTAAAGATAGATGTTTTATCACATTTCACAGTACTTGATTAGCTCGGGGGTCAACCTGCCGGGATTGAATCTATTCGATTATATCACCTTTAGAGCCTTTATGGCTATAATTGTGGCGCTGGTAATAGCGATATTCCTTGGAAGCCGAGTGATTAGGGTGTTGCAACGCAAGCAGATTGGTGAAGAGATTCGTGATCTTGGTCTTGAGGGGCAGCTGGCAAAGAGAGGTACACCAACGATGGGTGGTTTGATTATACTCCTTGCGCTTATCGTCCCTACGCTGCTCTTTGCCGATCTGAGTAACCACTATGTTATCTTGTTGTTGGCTGCCGCACTACTGTTGGGTGTGATTGGGTTTATCGATGACTACATTAAGGTCTTTCTTAAGAATAAGGAGGGGCTACATGGACGATTTAAGATCGTTGGACAGGTTACTCTAGGTGCTGTCGTTGCCCTTACAATGTGGTTCTCGCCACAGGTCGTTGTGCGCGAAAAGGTGTCACAGCCCGTGGAGACGATCTACCTCAATGAGGATGGATCGGTGGAGTCAACAACACAGATCAAGGTGGTGCTGGAGTCAAACAACCAGAAGAGTAGCAAGACAACAATCCCATTTATAAAGGATAATGAGTTCGATTATGGCGCGCTGTGCGCTCATCGATCGCTGTGGACTCTGCTGATCTACCTATTGGTATCGATCTTTATCGTTACGGCGGTCTCTAATGGGGCTAACCTCACCGATGGTCTCGATGGATTGGCAGCGGGGGTCTCCGTACCTATAGTTGCGGTGTTGGGTCTACTCGCCTATCTCTCGGGAAATATAGTCTACTCCGACTACCTCAATATTATGTATATCCCGATGAGTGGGGAGCTGGCAATCTTTGCTGCGGCGATGGTCGGGGCGCTGATCGGCTTCTTGTGGTTTAACTCCTTCCCTGCACAGATCTTTATGGGGGATACCGGCTCGTTGGCTATAGGTGGTGTTATTGCAGTCTTTGCACTATGTATCCGCAAGGAGCTGCTCCTGCCTCTGTTGTGTGGTGTCTTTCTAATTGAGAGCCTATCGGTGATTATACAGGTGAGCTACTTTAAATATACTAAACGGAGGTATGGCGAGGGGCGTAGGGTGCTGTTGATGGCTCCCATCCACCACCACTACCAAAAGAGTGGGATGTTTGAGACAAAGATCGTTATTCGATTTACAATTATCTCTATTCTACTCGCTGTGATGACATTGATAACCCTTAAAGTGCGATAGACGATGAAGAGATTAGTAGTTTTAGGCGGCGGAGTGAGCGGCTATGGCTCAGCTATTCTAGCTAAGCGAATGGGCTTTGAGACCCTCCTATCGGAGAGGGGTGCAATAGCTGATAAATATATCAAACTTCTCGAAGAGGAGGGGGTTGAGTATGAGCAGGGTGGACATAGCGAGGAGCGGGTATTGAGTGCCGATGAGGTGGTTAAATCACCGGGTATACCCGATAGCGCACCTCTGGTTGTTGAGCTGCGTAGGCGCGGTGTGGCTGTTATCTCTGAGATTGAGTTTGCCGGTAGGTATATTGGTGAGTCGAGGGTGATATGTATCACGGGGTCGAATGGAAAAACTACAACGACATCGTTGATATATAAGATATTGAGCGATGCTGGGTATGATGTCGCTCTGGGTGGAAATATTGGCGAGAGCTTCGCCTATAGAGTTGCGACCAACCCTGCCGAGTGGTATGTGTTGGAGATTAGCTCCTTTCAGCTCGATGGGATGTTCGATTTTAAAGCTGACATAGCGGTGTTGATGAATATCACCCCCGACCATCTCGATCGTTACGACTATAAGTTTGAGAACTATGCAGCATCGAAGATGAGGGTTCTCCAGAATCAGGGTATTGAGGATAGCTTTATCTATATGGAGCAGGATCAGACCATTATCGACCAACTCTCGAAGATGAGTGTTGATTCAAAGATGCTCCCATTCTCGAAGTCGATGGTGAGCAGTGATGGGAAGATCACTCTCAGTGAGCTGACTCTCGATAGTCGCTTAATCCAGATCAAGGGGCTACACAATCTATATAATGTTATGGCGGCGAGCTATGCTGCTCTGGCAGCGGGTGTTGAGCCAGAGCGTATCAGAGAGTCGATCTATGGCTTTGCCCCTGTGGAGCATCGTCTTGAACCTGCTGGGAGTATTGATGGGGTGGATTATATTAATGACTCTAAGGCGACAAATGTCGACTCGGTATGGTATGCACTCGATGCAATGACCACCCCAGTGGTGTGGATCGCAGGGGGTACAGATAAGGGTAATGACTACGCTCCATTGATTGAGTTTGCGCGCGCTAAGGTCCACACACTTATCTGCATGGGGCTTGATAATGGCTCCTTGGAGCGTTCATTTGGTGGTGTTGTCCCCAATATTATCTCCACTAGTAGCTTTGAAGATGCTATGGAGGCTGCACGCGGCGCTGCACATAGCGGTGATAGTGTCCTGCTCTCGCCTGCATGTGCGTCATTCGACCTATTTAAAAATTATCAACATCGTGGAGAGTGCTTTGTAGAGTGGGTTAATAGGAGGGGTAGCCATGGCGGAGATGAGTAGCGAGGGGCAGACCCCCCGATTGTCAAGCCTCTTACGCCCCTCATTCTCGTGGTTTAAGGGTGATCGAGCATTGTGGATTGTGGTGGCTATATTGGCTATCACATCGGTGCTAGTGGTCTATTCGTCTACGGCAAAGATGGCGTATGATAGCGACGCTATACGTACTACATCCTCATTCCTCCGTTCACAGATCTTTATGCTTGTACTTGCCGGTATCGTTATTATGATTACCCATCGTATAAATATGCAGTGGGTGCGTTACCTTAGCACCCCATTCTTTGTCATGGCGTGGTTAGCAACCTTCGCCGTCTACTTCCTTGGTAGCTCAACTAATGGTGCATCGAGGTGGATAATGGTTATGGGCTTTCAGTTTCAACCCTCAGAGATGCTTAAGGTGGCTACGCTGTTGATGGTGGCAAAGGGGTTAGACTGCTTTAAGTTGAGGATGAAGAGTATCTCTATTATCCCCACCTCCCCCAATCCTTGGCGTTGGTTTGAACAAGAGGGGTTTATGAGGATCACACTCCCGATATTTAGCGCATGTGGAGTGATTCTCTTTGCTCATACCTCCTCTGCGGCTCTGCTCTTTCTGGTCTGCTTTATAATGTTGATCGTTGGGCGAATACCCTATCGAGAGCTAAAGCGACTAGTTATTTTAATCGCTATTGTTGGGGCGATATATTTTGTTGCGGGTGCCGGGCGCTCAGCAACTGCTGGTGGGCGTGTCACAACATGGCTGGAGATTATCTTCACTGGACGTAGCGATGTCCCTGCTGAGGATCTATATGACACTGAACGTGCAATGATAGCCATAAATAGTGGTGGGTTTTCGGGTGTAGGCGCGGGACAGTCGGCAATGAGGGTCGAGATGATACACCCCGAGAGCGACTATGCCTATGCATTCTTCATCGAGGAGTATGGGCTTATTCTGGGTATTATCCTGCTGTTAAGCTACATATGGATAATGTATCGCACTGTGATTATTGTCGAAGAGTCCAGCTCACTCTATGCCACCTATGTCGCCGTAGGATGCGCACTGCTTATAACAATACAAGCCCTAGCACATGTGATGGTGGCAACAAACCTGATGCCCGAGACGGGACAGACACTGCCAATGGTCTCGCGTGGTGGCTCATCACTGCTCTTCACCGCTATGGCTCTGGGGTTAATACTGGGGGTCTCTCGTCAGAATGATGAGGGGTCGCATGTTTAAAATCCAGCTAAGCTAATGAGCATCAAAACAAATTGAATACCCTTGAGACCAAGACAGAGACAACACCTGAAGCTATAGCTGTCACGATCCATAGTACAACTTTCAATATGGATCTCGTAGTGTATTTACACCTTGCTCTATGGAGATGAACAATATTCTCATCAATTAGCAACTCTATATCCGTATAGAGATTATATGCCTCCTGATATATCTCCATTGCCTCCTCCTTACTGATGCTCTCCTTGATCTTTGCACTACGCACAGTTGGGATTACACGCTTTGCTAGCTCCTTATATTTGATATAGAACTCACCATCTCTAACGGTTGAGAGGTCAACGTTGCGATAACTCCTCTCGAAGCTCTTTAATACATCGGATAATGAGAGGATAAGATATTTAAAACAGTCCAGAATAATACGATTGATATGACCCTCCGCCTTTTTAATATTATCACATATCATCTCATCGCTAAAATCATTCCGATAACAGCGTGCGATATGGTCATGTAACGCCCTAATCTCATTAAATAGTGCTGGGGGGAACTCCTCATATCTAGCCTCTACATCTGCTATCAGAAATTTTATAATGTTATTATAATCATCATATAGAGGTTGTAAATGTTCGTGTAATTTATCTGGTCTCATTTAGGTAGGGTTAATACAATAAAAAAAGATTAGCAAATTTTATATCTTGCCAATCTCTTTATCTACATCTAATCGGATGAATCTTGCCAAAGCCAGATAGACAGAACCTCGACCTGCGATATAACGATTACTCTTCGATAGATCAAGTTTAAATTGTCGACCCATCTTCGCCCCTATCGCGTTATCAAGATCCGATGATGACATCTTAACTATCTGCTCCTCAGAGAGTCCCGTTGTCCTGCTAATCGAATTCTTTGTCTTTCTGCTCAATGAAAACTTCAGAGCCATAATTACTATCTATCTTTATTGGATATTATTATCGTAAACCGAATACAAAGGTACGAATTATTTTCTAAATAAACAACACCTTTACCTCTTTTATTGCCTAATTATATCCTTTATGCCACCATAACACCCCTCTGTGACACTTTTAAAGAGGGTGCGCGGAGATTTCAATAAAAAAATCACCGCGCACCCTAGTATCTATTTACGAACCAAAGTTATCGTATAGGATATTCTCTGGTGGTACACCGAGGCTATCCAACATCTTCTCTACCGCTGAGATCATCATTGGAGGTCCGCACATTAGGTACAAACATCCCTCTGGATCCTCGTGGTTCTTCAGATAGTTCTCGAACAGCACGTTGTGTACAAATCCCGCTGTGTATGGTACTCCTGCCTCATCAGCCACTGGATCTGGACGATCCAACGCCAAGTTGAATGAGAAGTTATCAGGGAAGTCCGCCTTGATCTGTGCGAAGTCATCCATATAAGGAACCTCCTTCAATGCACGCGCTCCATACCAGAATGATACCGGCTTGCTGGTCTTTTTAGTCTTGAAAAGATCCATGATGTGGCTACGCATTGGTGCCATACCTGCACCTCCACCGATGAATACCAACTCCTGATCGTCCGATATTCCCTCAGGGATAAAGAACTCTCCGTAAGGACCCGATACAGTCACCTTATCACCCGGCTTACGTGAGTAGATATATGATGAACAGATACCCGGATTAACCCTCTCAAATGAACTTGTTGCACGGTTGTAAGGTGGTGTTGCGATACGGATGTTCAACATCACGATATTTCCCTCAGCAGGGTGGTTAGCCATTGAGTATGCACGATATGTTGGCTCGGGGTTCTTAGTCTCCAATGCCCACATGTTGAGAGCATCCCAATCACCTCTATACTCAGGCTCTACCTCCATGTCGCTAAATTTGATAGAGTCATACTTAGGTACATCGATCTGGATATAACCTCCACTCTGGAAGTTAAGAACCTCACCCTCAGGTAGGCGAACAACGAACTCCTTAAGATATGTAGAGATAGAGTTGTTCGATACAACCTCGCACTCCCACTTCTTAACTCCAAGAACCTCCTCAGAGACCTTGATCTTAATATCCTCCTTAACCTTTACCTGACACCCTAAACGCCAGTTATCCTTCTGCATCTTACGGTTGATAAAGCCAGTCTCTGTAGGCAAGATCTCTCCACCACCCTCAGTCACCTGACACTTACACATTCCGCATGATCCACCACCACCACACGCTGATGGTAGGAAGATCTCATTCTCAGATAGTGCTGAGAGCAGCGTTCCGCCACACTCAGTGGTGATAACCTTCTCACCACCATTAATATCGATCGTTACCGAACCTGATTTTGTCAACTTCGACTTAGCCACAAGTAGTAGAACTACCAACGACAAGGTGATTAGCAAAAAGGCGATAATCGAAACTATAATTGTTGTTGTCATAGTTATTCCTAATTTTTAAAGTTGAATACCCGAGAACATCATAAACGCCATACCCATCAGACCGGTGATGATAAATGCAATACCGGGTCCTCTAAGTGCTGGTGGGATAGCAGAGTACTGCGTCTTTTCGCGAATAGCTGCCATCATCACAATTGCAATGCACCAACCAATTCCCGATCCCAAAGCGTAGACGATAGCATCTACGATAGAGGTGATCTCAGCTGAGTTAACCTTCTGCTGCATAAAGAGCGATCCTCCAAGGATTGCACAGTTTACAGCGATCAGTGGCAAGAAGATTCCCAACTGGCTATACAACGCTGGTGAGAACTTCTCAACGATCATCTCAACCAACTGCACGAACGATGCAATAACGGCGATAAAGACGATAAAGGTCAAAAAGCTCAGGTCAACACCCTCAACAAGTGCGTTGGGTGCAAGGACATACTGGTTGAGCAGGTAGTTCAACGGAACGGTCATCACAGTAACGAAGATTACCGCTGCTCCCAAACCTACTGCCGTCTTAACACTCTTCGACACCGCAATGTAAGAACACATTCCGAAGAAGAAGGCAAAGACCATATTGTCGATAAAGATCGACTTAATAAACATATTTAATAAATCCATAACTTACTCCTCCTATTTTTCTTGTAGATCCTTATTGCGTGAACGGTGAACCCAGATGATGCAACCAGTGATGATTAGTGCCATCGGTGGGAACAACATCATTCCATTGTTCGAGTAGAAACCACCCTCAGAGGTATACCAGCTAAGTGGTATAATCTGGTATCCTAGCAACTGTCCCGAGCCGAAAAGCTCACGGAAGAATGCAATACCTACAAGGATTGCTCCATAACCCAAACCATTTCCGATACCATCGAGGAATGCAGCCCAAGGTTTGTTACCAAGCGCAAACGCCTCAACACGACCCATGATGATACAGTTGGTGATAATCAATCCTACATATACCGACAACTGCTTCGACACATCATAAACAAATGCCTTCAACACCTGATCGACCAAGATTACCAACGCAGCGATAACAACCAACTGAACGATGATGCGGATACGTGGTGGAATACCAGTACGCAACAGCGACATCACAAGGTTGGCAAACGCCGTAACAACAATCACCGATAGCGACATTACGATCGCTGGCTCCAACTTAACGGTTACCGCAAGTGCCGAACAGATACCCAAGATCTGAACGATTACTGGGTTGTTTGCGCTGAACGGTGAGGTAAGGTTCTTAATATTTTTTGCCGAAAACAACGGCTCTTTCTCTGTACTCATTGCTCCTCCCTATTACTTGTTATTACTCTTCAAACTATTAAGTAGTGGCACGTAGGCATCCAACGAGTCGAACAACATTGCGCTAACGCCATTCGCTGTCTTTGTACCTCCTGTGATTCCATCAACCTCGTGCGATGCCGCAGGCATTGTTGTTGATGCTCCACCCTTCACCAAGGTTACCGACACAAAATCGTTACCCTCGAAGATCTTCTTTCCTTTGTACTGATCCTGATGCTTCTCAGTAGCTATCTCTGCACCTAGACCCGGAGTCTCGCTCGCGTGGTCCAAAACGATTCCCGAGATGGTGTTCATATCCCTCTCCAAGGCTACATAGCCCCAGATAGGTCCCCACAATCCCGAACCAGTGACAGGAATTACAACTCTACCATCTGCCGCTGCAAAGACTGGAAGAGTCTTATTCTCATAAGATGCTGGAAGATCTGTCAATAGATCGAGAACAGCATCTGAGGTGATTGATGAGATCTTCTTACCACTTGCATCCACTGCATAGGCGTTGATATACTCCTCGTAGCTAGTACCCTCGGGTGCTGCCAGAGCAGTCAAGATCGCCTGACGCTTCTCATTAAGGACATTGAACGCCTGCTTATCTTGTAGAGACATAGCCACCGCGGCTAGAATCGTAGCAACCAACACCACCATCACCGTAGCGTAGGTGATGATATAGACGTTGCTATTTTTATCTAGCCCCTTTTTCTTTACTTCTGTATTATTTGTTGACATAGCTGCTCCTTAGTTTACTTTTTTTACTCGTGAATTTCTACGATTAACATTTGCCTCCACAACATAGTAGTCTACAAGTGGTGCCAACGCATTCATAAAGAGGATCGAGAGCATCATTCCCTCGGGGTATGCTGGGTTGATAACACGGATCAAGATTGCTATTGCACCAGTCATAAATCCAACGATATACTTTCCGCAGTTTGTCTGAGCCGATGTTACTGGGTCGGTAGCCATAAAGACCGCACCAAAGGCAAATCCTCCGACGATCATATGCTGCCAAGCTGGGATAGCCAAGTATGAACCCTCAGCGCCAACAGCGTTGAACAATAGACCCATCGCCAAACCTCCGACAAAGACGCTAAACATTGTTCTCCACGATGCTGTGCCTGTGAACAACAAGATCACCGCTCCAATAAGGATTGCTGCTGTAGAGGTCTCACCCACCGAACCGGGGATAAAGCCCAAGAAGGCATCCATCACCGAGTAGTCCAACGAACCAAAGGTCATCTGCTCCAAGGCGGTAGCGCCAGAGAATCCATCAGCGATAGCTGGGTTACCAGTCATCTCCGAGATCCAAACGGTCTCTCCCGACATCGATGGAGTGTAGGCGAAGAATGCAAAGGCACGTGCCAACAAAGCAGGGTTGAAGATATTCATTCCCGTACCTCCGAAGATCTCCTTACCGATGATTACTGCAAAGGCAACTGAGATAGCCATCATCCATAGAGGCATATCGATAGGCATAATCATAGGTATCAGAAGTCCCGAAACCAAGAATCCCTCATTAACCTCGTGGTGGCGAACCTGCGCAAAGGCAAACTCGATTCCCAAACCGACACCATACGAAACTACAATCATCGGAAGGATCTTAATCAAACCATGAAGAACGTAGTCAACACATGTTGCCGAGCTGTCACCCAACATCAAGAAGTGCTGGTAGCCGGTGTTATAAATTCCGAACAACAACGCTGGAACCAACGCCAAGATCACAACGATCATCGTACGTTTAGTGTCGTTACAGTCGCGGATATGCGCACCCTTAGCTGTCGTTGTGTTAGGCACAAAGAGAAGTGTCTCAACAGCATCGAAAGAGGAGTGCAAGAAGCTCAATTTTCCACCCGGGCTAAAGGTGGGTTTCATATTGTCTAGTAAATTACGTAGTGCTTTCATACTCCCTATGCCTCCTTAATCATTATATTAATACCCTTGCGGATCAACTCCTGCATCTCTGTCTTTGAGGGGTCAACAAACTCGCAAAGTGCGAAATCCTCCTCAACAACCTCATAGATACCCAAGTTCTCCATCTTATCAATATCACCAGCGATAATAGCCTTCAAAAGGTGCATTGGGTAGATGTCCATCGGCAGGTACTGCTCATAGAGTCCCGTAACAACAAATGCCCTCTCGCCACCATTGAGGTTAGTATCTAGGCGATACTTTTTAGATGGGAACAACCACGAGAAGTAGCTCTTCGATACTGAGAACTTACCAAAGCGAGGCATTACCCAACCCAACAACTCATACTTATCACCCTCAGGGATAACAGTTAGTGAGTTAGCGTAGTAAGAGATGAACTCAGCGCTCTTTGTTCCTGTCAAGACATTGCCTGAGATAATACGAACGCTCTCACCCTCAGCCTGTGGCTTGATATTTCCTTTAGTGATCGACTCGATCGATGCTCCGCTGATGATCTCAGTGTAGCATGGCTTCTCAACCTCACTACCGCAGAGAGCGATCGTACGACGCATATCAACCTTGCCGCTCTCGAACAGGCGACCGATGATAACCAAGTCAGCAATGTTGATTGTCCATGCCACCTCACCCTTATTGATAGGGTCAACATGGTGGATCTGAACACCTACATTACCCGCTGGGTGCTTACCAGCGAATGTTGTACTCACAACACCAGTGATTGGACTGAATGTATCAGCTGCTCCGCTCTTAACGCCAAAGTGGACCTTGCCGTTAGTGAGCTTGCTCAACGCCTCAACACCCATCTGGATTGCAGCCTTCTCGCTAGTCAACGTGTAGTTGTAATCTGAAGCAAGTGGTGCAGAGTCAAAGGTAGATACGAAGATCGCCTTAGGTGTCTCATCTGGGTTGGCGATAATGCCATAAGGGCGCTGAATCAACAACGACCACAATCCCGACTCTAAGAGTAGCTCTACAACCTGCTCGCGCGAGGCTTTGTTTAGATCTACCTTAGCGAAACTCTTGTAGCTAATTGTGGGGTCAGCATCGACAACGATAGAGAGAATCTTACGCTTCTCGCCACGGTTGATCGCTGCAACTACTCCACTCACTGGTGATGGGAAGGTAATGCGGTTGTTCTCCTTGTTGTAGAACAACGCCGTACCAGCCTCCACCTTGTCGCCTACTTTTACAAGTAGTTTGGGCGCAACACCCTCAAAATCAGATGGTATAAGGGCGTATTGTGCAGACGCTGCCGTCTTTACAATCTCCTTAACCGCCTCACCTTGGAGCTTGATGTCGAGACCCTTGCGTAGTGTAATCTTTTTCGACATGGTTAAATTTCTTTTATAATATTTATTGTTATTGTTTTCACACTAGAGCAAACACATAAAACCGCCTCAAAGTTACGATTTTTTATCTATAATATATAAAATTGTTTGAATTATTTTATTGTTAACTTTAAAATAGGTACTTTTGTCGGGGGAGAGAATTACTAAGTTTTAGCCAAAAAACAGAGCAATGATAGATATTCACACACACAACCCGGTAGAGGAGGGTACTACAACAATCTCAGCGGCGGGGATCCACCCATGGAGCGCTGAGGAGTCGGCATTTTGCAGCGATGACAAGGAGCGATACAGCGCCATCCGCAAAGAGCTGATAGCCGCTGCGGAGCAGGTAGATGCCATAGGTGAGATTGGTCTCGACTTCGCTGCCGATGTCAACCGCGAGGCTCAGCGCAAGCTCTTCATCGAGCAGCTGAAGATCGCTACTAAGTGTCGCAAACCGGTGATTATCCACTCCGTCCGCGCCTTTGACGATGTGATGGAGATCCTCTCTACATTCCGCCTAAAGGTGATCTTTCATGGCTTTATAGGCTCAGCGCAGCAGATGAACCGCGCGGTCGATCGCGGATATTTTATCAGCTATGGCGCACGAACATTCGACTCTCCAAAGACAGTCAAGGCGCTACGCGAGACGCCACTAGAGATGCTCTTCATAGAGACCGACACCTCAAAGGTAGCTATCGAGGAGGTCTACGAGAAGGTTGTCAGCATCCGCATGGAGTCGCTAGAGGAGCTGGTGGCAGCTATTGAAAACAACTTTACAAAGATATTTGATGTCAAATAGTGGATGGTTGGAGCGCACTGAGCTGCTCCTCGGAGTGGAGAAGTTAGCCCTTTTGCAGGGTGCGAATGTCTTGGTTGTTGGTCTGGGTGGCGTAGGTGCCTACGCAGCTGAGATGATCGCGCGTGCAGGTGTTGGTCGAATGACCATTGCCGATGCCGATGTCGTCTCAGAGAGCAATATCAACCGCCAGCTGGTGGCGCTACACTCAACCATCGGGCGAGAGAAGAGCGAGGTTCTAGCGGAGAGGTTGAGGGATATAAACCCACAAATCGAACTCACCGTGGTGGCGAAATATATCCGTGATGAACTAACATACGAACTTCTCGACTCAGCAAAATTCGACTATGTAGTAGATTGCATCGACACCCTATCGCCAAAGATAGCCCTTATCTTAGGGGCTTTAGAGAGGGGTATCCCCCTAGTTAGCTCGATGGGTGCAGGGGCAAAGATGGACCCCACAAAGATGGAGGTGTGCGACATAAGCAAGACCCACCACTGCGCACTAGCCCACGCCCTACGCAAACGCCTCCATCGCGCAGGTGTGCGTAGAGGCTTTAAGGCGATATTCTCCCCCGA
>JBCQTG010000002.1:0-60849 GCA_047178765.1 Rikenellaceae bacterium
GCCACCAATCCGAAGATCGTGCTGCCCCTCGACTTGCATGTGTTAGGCCTGCCGCTAGCGTTCATCCTGAGCCAGGATCAAACTCTCCATTGTAAAAAAAATGTTTTGTTATAAATCTTTGGCTCTAATAATCCTCAAAGGTATTGTTTGAAATTATTTGCTCGCAATCTCTGCGAGTCTAAAATAAAAACTAATAGCTGCTCAAATACTTCAAAGAACTCTTATCTTTTTTGTCGCTGCTCTCTTATCGAAAGCTCGTCAAAATTGAAATCAGTCTGTAATAAACCTCCCCATTCTCAACTCTCACCTCCTTGCCTCGTGTGCCGCTCGGTGCGTTACTTGTTGTTTGGGATTGCAAATATAGAGGGTTTATTTTTAATCTCCAAATGTTTTGCGAATTATTTTACAAAAAAAATGATTTTTGTTGATTTTTGTATATTTAAAATAGGTGTACCTATATGCTACCGCATTATTGTTAATTTTTATTATTAAATGACTTCAGAGAAGAGGTCTCAATAAGTTTTTATCTAGGTATCTCTTTTTTATCAGCACAACCCTCACGCGATAACAATTTGAAACGAAAGCCTAAATCTTGCATAAAGGGCGTCCAATTATGGCATTTGATCGACTAGGTATTTTATTGTTTCATTTGACTTTTATTTGCATAAATAAAATAAATTACTTAACTTTGCATCATCGTTATAGACTCAAATAGAGATATTAGGTGCCAATCATAGTAATAGACATAATATATATGAACACTCTATTTTTGTTGTGGGTATTTTACTTAGCATAACGTTACAGAACCACAGAACCGACAAAAAATAGAGTGAGTTTTATTATCAGACTCACGTTAATTATTAAAAATACTATTAAACATGAAGCTAATTGAACGATCGAGTGCAAACTTTGTAGGGTTAGTAGCCAAGTTACGAAGCAGAGAGCGCATAGCTTACGAACAACACTCACAGTGTCGATTCCAGCTAGGTTATATAATCAACGGAGAGAAGCACTTCACATCTCAAGATAGACGTATTATATGTAAAAGAGGTGAGATCTTCTTCACCCCTATAGGGCAGATATACAGTGAAAATATCGCCACAGAGAGGAGTGGCATATTTGAACAGATCACATTTAGCTTTAGCCCCACCGAACTCTCTGCTGTTCTTTCAACAATGGTGATAGATGCTCCACACGGCGACAAAGAGACCTCTCTACAAACACCTGCAATATTTACCCCGAGCATAATAACACATGGGGTAATTGAGTCGATAAATATTAGATATGACCAAGGTGGATTTATAAACACCCCTCTAAGTGAGAGGATAAATCTTGCAAACTTAATAGTCTCGATATTTGAGAATGACGCAGAGCATCTAAAGCAGATAATTGCAGCTAGTCTTGATATAGATCAGGTCAATTTCAAACGCATAATATATGATAATATATTTGTCGACAGATCTCTTAACGACCTTGCAGTGGAGTCTAATCGCTCATTGACGACATTTAAGAAGGATTTTCGCCGACACTTCGGAAACTCGCCTCACAGTTGGTTCTTACAACAACGACTCAACCATGCACAGAATCTGCTAGCTATAACCAATGACACAATAGCACACATTGGCGCGGTATGTACATTCCCAAATACATCCCACTTCATCAAGCTATATAAAAGTCACTTTGGAATAACCCCCGCGCAGCATCGACTGAAGCTACGCAGCGGGCATCCGATAAAGAGTAGCTAAAGCGCTACTATATAAAGCCTCAGTTTTGGAATCCGAAACTGAGGCTTTTAATATAGGGGAGTTCTATTTTCTCCCGATTTTTAATTTTCAGTTAATAATTGTCCATTTTTGCTTTTGCAAAAGTGGGTTGTAGTGGCTCTACCACCGATTTTTGCAAAATCGAAAAGGGGTGGTTAGTAGCTTAAAAGTAATTTTGGGAGAAAATAGAACTACCCTATAGAATCAGGTGCATATCTTTAAGAATCTGTTTAAGTAAGAAAAACTTTAACAGATCCTAGGTTTTACCCCTCGACATACACCTGAAAACAGTCTCCTACTTTGAATCATCGGAGCAGCTACTGCAATCACCCTCCTTCACCTCTGCTATCACATCAATCCTTTTAAAGTTGGTTATTATCTCCTGATCGTCACTCTTTTTGGGATCGTAGATGATAGTTACCACCTTTGTCGGCACATCAACATTTACACTCTTCACTCCTCGCTGAAAGGGTATGACATTCATTATTTTGGTCTTACAACCCTCGCAGTCGATGTCAGTGACAAATACTGATGTCACGAGTTCTACCTTTTTCGCAGCCTCAGCACTTATTGATACCGAGAGCGCCATCGCAACCATTGCTACAATTTTAATTACATTTTTCATCTTCTAATATAAATTAAATCTTAAACCTACATAATATTTTCGACCCATCAGCGGACCCCACACAGCAGCGGAGTTAAAGGCTGAGCTAAAGGGTTCATCAGCGGAGATAATAGCCTCCTCTTGAGTATAGTTGGTTATATTCTCACACCCTGCATAGACCTCCCACGCACCAAAACGCCTACTCACCTGAGCAAAGACCATCGGATAGGCGGGTGAGTACTCTGCATTATATATATCGCCTGTCTGTGATGGCATTCTCGTTGGTCCGTTCACCTGTGCGGTAACATCAAATACCCACTTTCGCATTGGAGTAGCATACTGCAAATTGAGCAGTGTCTTATACCTGCTTATCAGTGGTTGCTCGGTGGTATAGGTCGATCCGTCGGGGCGATCGAAAGTCATCTTACTATTAGTATATCTAAATGTTGCAAAGATGTCGAAACCGCCTATCGGACTCCATGTCAAATCAACCTGATAGCTATCTGTAGAGCTTTGCTCATCGGTATTGTAGAGGTGTATCGACTCACCATCCCACTCATAATCGGCAATCACACGCTGCGAGAACTGAGTACGGAAGTAGTCAAAACTAATCATTGCATCACCCTTTTTGAGGATCTTAAACTGCTGAGTCAAACTACCTCCAAGGGTTGTTGCATACTCGCGCCTATCGATATTATCCTCAATGATAATCTCACGACCAGTAGCCATAATTCCTATATTGTCGGTGACAAGGTTTGCAGTTCGATAACCTGTACCGCCCGAAAAGCGGAGTGTTGTTGTTGGGGTAATTGACCACTTGAACTGTCCGCGAGGGGTGACAAATGTATCATCATATAGATCGTTATAGTCACCTCTTACACCTGCAATAAACGAGAGCTTCTCATCGAGTTTAAAGGTGTACTCACCATAGATACCCACCTCATTCTCTTGACGAGAGAGGTCATAAGTTTTATTAGTGATTGAGAGCCATGGAGCGTTGTTGCTCAACGTCTCATCAACATCGGTGATATGTCCCATGACACCGACAATAAATGATGAACAAGAGGAGAGATAGTGATTGTACATAGCGTTGGCAAATACCCTCTTATCAACCCCTAAATAGTCATTTAGACCGAAATAGGCATCCTCTTTGAAATAGTCGTAGTCAACGACAAATGCAATATTTGAACGTAACTCATCGCCACTCTTTGGGTCGTAGACCGCCATTCCGACAGGTTTGCCAACTTTGAGATAGCCATTCATTCCGCGATTTTCGATCTTCGAGCCATAGAGGTTATCAGCATACATCGTTGCCCTATCATCCTCATCATAGTCGATCGAACCGCCCAAACGACTATCGTCAACGATCTTAAATCCCCAACGTAGCTGCAACCCATTATCAGCAAGATAACTCCAACGGTTAGCCATCGATAGCTGCCTCGAAAGTGGGTGATCCCTAAAGCCGTCGTCATTACAGTCGACATGCATAATCTCATTATCTGCTGAGGCATGTACGAGAATCACCGACGAGAGTTTTTTATTCTTGGACACTGGAAACGCTGTCGAGAGGTTCGCCTCAGGTTTCAGCTCGCTATTGAGATAAAGGTTGAGAAACAACCTCTCATTATCTGTCGGTTTGCGATGCTCAAGGTTTATCTGCCCCGTGATAGCCTCATGACCCGACACTACGGATGATATTCCCTTAGATACCTGAATCGAGTTGAGCCACATTCCCGGAGTGTAGCTAAGTCCATATGCCGAACCTAGACCCATCATCATCGGACGGTTCTCATCGAGCATCTGGGTATATGTACCCTCAAGACCCAGCATCTGTATCTGCCTAGCCCCTGAGATAGCATCACTATAGCCTACCGTTACCGAGGCGGAGTTCTCGAAGCTCTCGGCAAGGTTGCAGCACGCCATCTTGCAGAGACCCGCAAATGAGATCACCTCATCCTTAGCTATACTATTAAGTTTAATGTAGTTAGCATTGAGTGTACCATCAACAATCACACTCTCTAGCTGGGCATTTGAGCTAAGTTTGAACTCAACCCTCTCTACGCCACTCTTCACCGTCAAGGTATCATTTCGCATTCCGACAAAACCAGCAACTAGTCGATCATACCCCTTTACACGATGCAACGAGAATGTTCCATCGGTTGTTGCGGCTGTACCTACAGAGGTATCAGCCCACCACACTGTGGCACCCATAAGGGCTTCGCCACTATCATCTTTCACCACTCCACCCACATTTTGTGCTGCGAGTTGCAATGGCGCAACGATCGCCACCACTGTGGCAATCATCAAATATATTATTTTCACTTGATTTATTGTTAAGTTAATTACTAAACCTCCACATCGCACATAGCAACGCAGAGCAGATCAATTAACCTAACACAGGAGGGGCGCGCAAAGCACCCGTTGAGGGGTCGAAACTATCGAAAAGAGGATCATCAAAGAGAGAGTAGAGCCAACTTAGTTGCTGATCGACAATAGCTAAATTTGAATCAGACTGCTCAACAATTCGATATAGCAGAGGTGCATTACAACCACGATCTACTCGACTCTCAACAGAGGGTATAAACACCGAGAGAGAGAACTCCGTAGAGTCACACTGATGGTCAAAGGAGCTGGTGTGGTTGACGCAGTCGGGGAAGTGCTTCTCGCAACAACTGCCACACTCATGATGCTCTCCAACCCCCATATGAATAGAGTTATTACATGCAGAGAGCATAGTGTAGAGGTGGTTCCCCGCACCTACAATCAACGCCAACAACATTGGCAGTGTCAATATATATATCTTTATCCTCTGCATCTACTCTGCAAAAATATATATTTTTTTTGTATTTTAGAATATAACTTCAAAATTTATTAACTTTACACCATGAAAAGAGGAAGAGAGAGACTACTCACCATCGATGAGGCGCTACGTAGCTACTGGGGTTACTCAGATTTTCGTGCGATGCAGCGAGAGATTATCGAGCAGGTGATCTCTGGTCGAGATACGTTGGCTCTACTCCCTACTGGCGGTGGTAAATCGCTAACCTATCAAGTTCCCGCAATGGCTATGAGTGGGGTCTGTATCGTTATCACCCCCCTAATTGCACTCATGAAGGATCAGGTCGATCGACTAATCAAACTGGGTATCCCCGCAGTGGCTATACACTCAGGGCTATCTCGTTCACAGATCAATATCGCTCTGGATAATTGTGTCTATGGCTCAACAAAGCTGCTATATGTAGCCCCCGAGCGCATCAATACAGAGATGTTTATCATGCGACTACGTAGGATGAAGGTATCGCTGGTGGCGGTAGATGAGGCGCACTGCATCTCTCAGTGGGGGTATGACTTTCGCCCCTCCTATCTAAAGATTGGCGATATTAGAGAGGCTATTCCAAACACCCCGATACTTGCTCTGACCGCTTCGGCTACCCCATCAGTGTGTGAAGATATTATGGAGCGGCTACACTTTAAGGAGCCAAATATCCTGAGGGGTAGCTTTGCACGCCCTAATCTAAGCTATGCCGTCCGACATACCGATGACAAGGATGGTCTACTCCTAAGGGTACTATCAAGTGTCGAGGGGTCGAAGATTATATACACACGAACACGCAAAGGCGCGCAGGAGCTATCGGAGATGCTCACCAACGAGGGTCTTAGCTCAACCTTCTACCACGGCGGATTGCCCTTTGCCGAGAGGGGTTTGCGTCAAGATGAGTGGCTTGTGGGGGATAAGCAGATCATGGTTGCGACAAATGCCTTCGGCATGGGTATAGACAAGCCCGATGTGAGGGTGGTTATTCACTACTCGATAAGCAACTCTCTGGAGGCATACTATCAGGAGGCGGGGCGTGCTGGTAGAGATGGGAGACGTAGCTACGCCGTACTGATCGTCTCGCCTAATGATGATAAAAAGGCGGCACTCGCAATTGAGCGAGAGTTCCCATCACTAGAGATGGTTAAGGATATTTACGACAAGATATGCCTATCGTTAAAGGTGGAGTATGGCTGTGGGGTAAATATTGGGTTTAACTTCGATCTGATGAACTTCTGTGCGACCAACCACCTCTACCATGGCGTGGTGTCGAGCGCAATCAGCCTACTACAGAGCAATGGCTACCTCACCTATGTCGACGAGATGGTCATACCTACAAAGATCCTCTTCACGGTTGGGCGCGATGATCTCTATAAGGTGAGGGTAGCTAACGATGGTCTCGACCCATTTATTCGCACCCTGCTACGCCTATACGATGGTCTATTCACTGAGTTTCAATATATTGACGAGGGTGAGATAGCGCGTGTGAGCGGCTATACCCAAGAGAGGGTAAAGGAGCTTTTGAAACAGCTTTGGCGCATGCGCCTAATACGATATATACCCACAAACTACTCAGCGTTAATCTACCTTAACCACTGTCGAGTACCATCGAATGAGGTCTATATCTCCCCCGCTAGCTACCTTACGCGTAGGGGGCTATACATCGAACGGCTCAATAGGATGGTTGAGTATGCCAATAATAGCGTTCAGTGCCGCTCGGTGGTGATGGAGGAGTACTTTGGCGTTGACAACACTAGGGAGTGTGGCGTGTGCGACATCTGTCTCGATCGTCGACGTGGAGCGGTTGTAGATATTGAGCAGACGATTATCAACCACTTGAAATCCACCCCCGCCTCAGTTAAAGAGCTAGTAAATGAGCTGAAGATCAACCCTCAACAACTTATCGCACAGCTCGACAAGATGCTCATTAGCGGGAGTATAGCCATTGATGGGAGCCGATACATTGTAAAATAACGGACTAAGAGTGCTGTATATCAATATAATTTTGTAACTTTGCGATCAATTCACAATAAAATAGAGCCGTGTTTCAAAGTCTAATCAGCAACGAAGATCTAAGTTCATTACCCTCGCTTATGTTCAAGGGTGAGATTGTTGTTGTCGATCGCGAAGAGCAGATCGGCGCAGCATGCCGCGATCTGCTGAGTGAGCCGATAATCGGCTTCGACACCGAGACTCGACCATCGTTCAAGGCGGGGGTGAGCTACAAAGTATCACTACTTCAGCTCTCTACAAAAAGACGATGCTATCTATTTAGACTCAACAAGATAGCTCTCGACCGTGAGATTCTACGCGTTTTAGAGAGTACAACAACGATCAAGGTTGGGGCAGATGTTGCGGGAGATATGCGTTCACTGAATGGCTTGCGACGATTCAAAGAGCGTGGATTTATCGACCTACAACATATAGCGTGGCAGTGGGGTGTTGAGGAGCTTAGCCTACGTAAGATGTCGGCAATAGTCCTCGGCTCAAAGATCTCCAAAGCGCAGAGGTTGAGCAACTGGGAGGCTGCGACACTGACAGAGCAGCAGCAGGGGTATGCCGCAACCGATGCATGGTCCTGCATTGAGATCTACGAAAAGTTAATCCAATCTCCTAAGCTAACCCAAGAGAGGATCGATCAGATAGTTGCCGAACGTAAAGCAGCGGCACAAGCGAGCGCCGAACGCAAAGCGACACGAGAGGCAGCACGCGCCAACAACCTCAAAGGGAGAGAGAGACAACGAAACAGACAAAAACGAACAAAGAGAGATAATGAGTAGAGCAGAGATATATCTAAAGCGAAATAAGGAGGAGTCACTAAAGAGGTGCCACCCATGGGTCTTTTCAGGCGCGATCGAGCGCGCTGAGGTAGATGAGCAACTCACCGAGGGTGAGATAGTTGATATATTCACTAAAGGGGGTGACTATATCGCATCGGGACACTATCAGGTTGGATCGATCGCCGTGAGGGTACTCACCTTCAAACAGGAGGAGATCGACCAGCAGTGGTGGAACAACCGCATTGGTGAGGCGTATAGATTGCGCGAAAGCCTCCAGCTTACAGATAATGCAGAGACAACATGCTATCGACTAATTCACGGTGAGGGCGATCTTCTACCGGGTTTAGTGGTCGATATATATAGCTCTCACGCTGTGGTTCAATGCCACTCTGTGGGTATGTACCACTCACGCACAATGATTGCCGAGGCTCTGAAACTACTCTTTGGCGATAGGCTAGAGTCGATATATGATAAGAGTGCGCAGACACTCCCGTTCAATGCCAATCTGGGCGCTGAGGATGGATACCTATATAATAAAGGGGGACATAGCTGGCGCGAGGGTGTCGAGGTTCTAGAGGGTGGCAACCGATTTGTTGTCAACTGGGAGCGTGGACAAAAGACCGGCTTCTTTATCGACCAGCGATTTAATCGTGAGCTAGTTAAACAATACTCCAATGGACGAAGCGTACTCAACACCTTCTGCTACACTGGTGGCTTCTCAGTCTACGCCATGGCGGGAGGGGCTAAGGAGGTCTGCTCGGTAGACTCGTCTGAGCGTGCCGTAGCGTTAGCTAACGACAATATGACCCTTAACTTTGGAGAGGGTGTTGCACACACCTCTGTAGCGGTAGATGCGATGGAGTATCTCAAAGATATTGATGATAAGTATGACCTTATCATCCTCGATCCCCCGGCATTTGCCAAACATCACAAGGTGCTAGGCAACGCTATGCAGGGGTATAAAAGGTTAAATGCCCGTGCTTTATCTCAGATCCGTAAAGGTGGAATACTCTTCACCTTCTCATGTTCGCAGGCGGTAACAAAGGAGAATTTCCGCACCATGATCTTCACCGCAGCAGCTATAGCGGGACGCAAAGTGCGTATCCTCCACCAGCTAACCCAGCCAGCTGACCACCCAATAAATATCTACCACCCCGAGGGTGAGTATTTGAAGGGGTTGGTACTATATGTTGAGTAGGGACTGGGTAATTAGTAGCTTTTGAGGTACTCATTGGTGAAGTTTGGCGTTAGGATACCACCGCTCTCTATCGCCTCTTCGATCTGCTCTCGGCTCCAGAATCTACCGCCATCGAGTTCGTCACTCGGTGTTATGACTCCGTCATATATTGTGCGATAGCAATAGACTAGCTCTCGTTCAACCTCCGACTCAAATATATATTTTGTTACAAAGTGGGGGTTGAAATCGACTATGCCTAGCTCTTCGCGCGCCTCACGGCGTAGTGCGTCGAGACTACTCTCGCCATAATCTATATGTCCGCCAACGGCTGTATCCCAGCGCGATGGTTGAATATCTTTCCATGCGGGGCGATACTGTAGGTATATCTCCCCCTGTGAGTTAAACACCTGTAGATGCACAACTGGGTGAAGTAGCTTTGATCCTGAGTGGCACTCACCTCGTGTTGCCGAACCAATCACACTACCCTCATCATCGACTAGAGGAAATAGCTCCCTATTATTATCAACCTTCATAACCTAACATTAAAAGATCCTCTCATTATCTTTTCGCTGTTCACCGGGGGTAAACCCGAGGCTCTTCATCCACTCTGTAGCGGCAGTAGAGACCCTATCTGTTCGATCTTTCCACTCACCTGTGCGAACTAATCGCGCACGGTCACTATTGATCTGCGATCTGATAGGGAAGAGTGGGCGTGACAGAGAGTTGACACGTTCACGTTGTGTAGGTCGAATCTCTCTATCGAAGATCGATTTACGTGTTGGGCGCTCACTTACTCTCCATGCAAAGTCGGGGAGGTAGAGCGATTTCTCCGCTGGGATCTTATCTAGAGGAGCAAAGGTGTAGACCGGTTTTGCCCTATATATCATCCCATCAAGCATCCTATTCTCAATCAAGAATGTCGCCGTGCCACTCTCGACATAGGCGTAGGTTGTCGGCTCTCCCGTAACCTCATCCTGCATAAAGTAGATCGTCTGCACATTACCCTCAACATCGTTGCGGACAACCTGATTATCTTTGAAATAGGCATACATATCCTTGCCCTTGATATGGTTGTAATGGATCGTATCTCCCGGAATGACCTCAGAGGACATAATAGGATTGCCTATAAAGTGTGCAAAATCTAACTCTCCATTATATATATATAGATCCATCTGCTCCGATACAATCTGGTTATTATCGCTCCATACAACAGGATCGATAAAGAGCTGCATCAAACTATCGGCACTATTTCCACTTAGTGAGTCGCAGATAAATTGCAGATCGCTACGATATGCCCTCACCGATCGATAGGCACGCACCAAGCGGTAGGTAGAGTCGCTACTCAATGTATCGACAGCCAGAGAATCTGCTACGGCGAGTGAATCAGCCAAGCTATCTGCGGCTATTTGCTGTCGTAGATGAACACCATCGATGGAGTCTCGCAAACCAGCTATAGTTACATTGAGGTCGATAAGTCTCATGCTATCACTATAGATACCTCTACCCTTTGCCTCTCTCTTTGCAATCCTCTCCTTTACCTTTGTGGCACGCTCAACCAATCTGCGATACTCGCGTACCTGATCGGCATGTAGCTGTATCAATCTACGCTCCTCGTTGAGTCGCTGCTTCTCTTGCTGCTTTAACTCTCGTTCACTAACAGGCTTCGGCTCTTTTACTCTACGTTCACGTCTCTTCTTCCCCTTTTTGTCCGTTGAGAGTGAGTCTGTCGTCTCTAATTGAGACTCCTCGCTACCCTCCTCTCTTCTCTCCAAAGCCTCTTCGGTAGGCTTCTCCTCCTGCTGCTCCCCTGCAATCTGCCCCTCTGCTACAGCCTCTGGTGCAGCCTCTGGTGCAGCAGGAACAGGCGCCACAACCTCTGGGAACTCATAGCGTTTGGTTATCATAATGATTGTATCCCCCTTGAGGAAGAGGGTATCGGTAGGGCTGCTCTGTTTTAACGTGTCACTCTGGGGTTGAAACAGATACCCCGGCTCAATCATATTCTCAGCCTTTGGCTCTGGCTCCTGCTCCCCCTCGCCGAGGTCGCTATCATAGTTGAGTAGGACCGGGTTGAGTGTGAGCATAATCCTATCCTCTAAACCCCAATAGTGAGCGTAGTCAGAGAAGGCTGAACTCTTATTTGTCGTATCGTCAAGCTGGATATTGTTGCGCATAATCGCCACCTCTGTAGCGCGGTAGTACTCCATCGAGTCTGCCCACGCCTCCTGCTCTTTAGTCAGAAGATAGCTATTTCGCTCAATCTTAAATAGCTGAGTCTCTTTACTATAGTCTCCCCTATCACCATACAGATACTCACCTCCATCATTCCAGATATTGGTATTAGCGAAGAAATAGGCTCTATCTAACTGCATGTCATAGATCGTTGAGTCGCTCTGCATCTCATACTGATCGCCACTAAGCTCAACCTCATCTACACCAATAACCTGCTTGTTATCGGCAAAGTAGAAGCCACGAACAGACTCCATAACCTCCTCAACCTGCTTCACCTCTCCATCCTCACTCACCTCGTCATACTGTCGCACAGTAACACCCTTATTCCAATACTCACCAATATTACTCTTAGTATTGAACTTGAAATTATATGCGTATAGGGTGACATCTTCATCGACAACCTTGACCAGTGGGGCGTAGAGCAGAGCCTCATTGGTATCGCTATTATACATCACCCTGTCACAGTAGGCGTAGGTGGTATTCTTATTAATTAGGACATTGCCGAAGCACTCTATACGCTCATTCTCATAACGCACGGCGCTATCGGCAGTGATGACAGCACCATTGTGCTGAGCGGCAAACTCCCCCACCAAACACAATACCGAGGTGGTGTCGTTAATTTTATAGGGGTAGACGATATTTGCCTTTACATCAACAAGCTCGCTACGTTTACCCTTTTTACCGCTGCTCACACCCTCTCCGCTACCACCTGCCTGCGAGAGCAGCGTGAGTGGAGAGAGAATCAGCGTGAGGCTGAATAAAACAATTAGTGCTGAGATGAGTCTACGCATCTTTACTTAACCCACTCATGTTCATACTCCAAATCGCGGTACTCCGGATCGATATAGATATATATCTTTGCAATGGTCTTATTCAACCATCTCTTTAGCTCTTCCTCGGTCTTTGCATTGAGGGCAATATCCTCCAAACGAGCATAATCCTCATCTATTGAGGCTCGGTGAGCCGGGTAGAGCTTAACCATCTTGACGATCTTACTCAGCTGGTTACCAACCATATCCTGTGTAGTAAAGGCGTCCGAGATCTCCCCCTCGCCAAGTTTCATCAATGCATTGAGATCATCCAAACTCTTGTATCCTCTATTTCCAAAATCCTCTTTGAGGAACTTTGTAACCGTAAGTTTAGCGTCATAGGCGTTGTATCGCTCCAACAGATCGTGATTAGTAACCACTCCTCCATTCATCTTCGATGACTTGTCATCAGAGTAGAGCTGTGCAGCCTTATCAAATGAGATCGAGTCCTTACGTATCTCATTGGCTAGGCTATCAAGGAAATTAATTGGCTCCATCAACTCCTCGGTGGTATACTCGGGGCGAAGCAAGATGTGTCGACAATGGTAGAGATCACCCCTCTTGTCGATTAGCTCAATAATGTGGAATCCAAACTCCGTCTCAACAACCTCCGAGATCAGCCCCGGCTGTAACATCTCTAAAGCATCGGCAAAGGCACCTACAAAGGCGTTGGCTGGCTGAGGCTCCATCTCACCACCTCGATATGCCGAACCGGGATCGAGAGAGTACATCTGCGCCAAAAAGTTAAACTTAGCCTCTCCGCTGATAATCTTCTCACGCATTCCGAGCAGACGCTCCTTAATACGTCTCTTAGCATCATCTATAGAGCTTGGGAAGCGGGTGATCTGGGCATATTTATACTGCTCGCCAATCATAGGCAGTGAGTCCCTATCACGACTATTATAATATTTCTCCACCTCTCCGGGGATGATAGTCACCTCGCTGATTACCCTATTGCGCATCTGGTCGGCTATATACTGCTCGCGTGTCGATCGACGAAGTAGCTCACGAATATTGAATATCTCCATATTGTAGGTACTCTCCAACTCAACCAACCCACCAGCCTGCTCACGCATTGCATTGAGCCTATTCTCAACACTTGTTGATATAGCCACATCGCTCACCTCCACAGAGTCAAGCAGTCCCTGATTATATAGAAGTTTCTGGGTCAATAGCTGCTCCATAGCCTCGCTCTGAAGCGAACGCTCAGAGGTATACCCCTCGCGTCTACGCTGTTGATCGAGCTGCTGAACAAATTCGCTTAGATCAGAGGCTAGAATAGATGAACCTCCGACAACAGCGATAACCTTATCCAGTACAACTCTACGAGCAGCTGGTTTGCTCTCCTCACCCCCCTCGCTTATCTGCTCTGCTACTCCTACGTTAATAGCAAATAGCATCGTTACAAATGCTGATAATCTAAAAATATCTCTCATATATCTTAATTTTCTATTTTATTCATCTCTCCACACACAATCGAATCACTCTGTCTAATACACTTTAACATACTCTGAATCCATAGCACTCTGGTAGAGAGCCTCCTCACGACTGCGTATAATTTCATTGTGGAACTGTTTCGTTAGCAGCATCCTTATCTGATCCTCAACCCGTTCGAGCGGTTTTATCTCACCCACCTTACGCAACTCTACAATCTCAAAGAGGTAGATATGTTCATCATCCTTAAGGCTCTGAACACCCTTGCGGCTCATATACAGATTTTGATCGTCTCGCGCCACCGGTAACATCGCAATAAACTCCGAGTAGTCGATCCAATTGGATGTATACTCCTCAAAGAGCAACTCGGGACTCTTATCACACATTGAGATGAGATTTGTCCGTGTATCGGCAGACTTCGACCTCATCATTGTTGTGATCGCCGTTCTTGAGTCGTGGGTCACAGGTATACGCATGATAATACCCTTGATTATCGGCTTACTCAACTTAAAGTGGCTCTTATTCTCCTCGTAATACCTCTTCACATCCTCATTACTAAAGGGCGTTGATGAGGTTGTCCCAAGGTAGTACTGATTTAGCTTCTGGCTCAATAGCGAACTGCGATAGCTCTCGACCATACGCTCAATCTCACTTGACGATGATGAGAAGATCCTCTCAGCCTCATAAACCTTGATCTGGTGTTTAACCCAACGATCGATATAGAGCTTGACAAAATCGACACTATCACCCCCCTCGACATGCGAAGGTATAGCCGCCTCAATATCACCGCTATAGAGGCGTTTCTCACCAACAACAGCCAACACACGCCCCTGCTCCGAAGAGAAGAGATGTTGCCCCGACTGTCTACACGAGAGCAGCACTCCAATCACCACCAAATATACTATATACTTTATCTGCTTCAACTTCACAATACAATGAACCCCAAAGGTAGTAATTTTTTGCTTAAATATAAACGCGTTATACTCTTTTTTATTGTTTAACTTTGCGGTCGTCGCTATCAACAGCATTGATATAACGCGATACCCCGATGAATGAGAAGAGCAGAACACCACACGCTATAATATAGATAATCATATAAAGAGTGTGATTTTTCACCAATTCAGAGAGTGTAAGTTCAGAGATGCCCATAATCAAGAGCAGGTAGCTCAATAGGTTATTGAGCGAATGGATCACTATAGGGGCAATGATTGAGTTTGTTCTCAAGTAGAGAAAGCCAAGCAGTAGTCCAATGACAAAGGCGTTGAGCATCGATTGGGGTGAGATATGTATCACACCAAAGATAAGTGCTGAGATAACACATGCTGCCCATGCACCCCTTTTTGAGCGTATCGATTCGAGTATCACACCTCGGCAGATAAGCTCCTCGAAGATAGGCGCTACTACACTAACCGTTATTAACATATAGACACCACGCCCTGTTGTCTGTGTCGTCTCGGGTAGGAGGGTCATCAGAGGCTCAATAACAACCACCATCGACAATAACATCACCACACCCCAGAGTAGAATAGTGGGGTCAAGACCCCTCATCGACATGCGCACAATGCGCCGATCTCTACCTGCGCCAGAGCGAAAAAGGCGATATATAATGATAAATATAAATGTTAGTGGCAACGAGATTATTGAGTAGATAAAAATCTGATAACCAGCCACATCCTCAGGCGTAATTATCATAGATGTAGCCAGTCGAGCAACCACCTGTCCCAGAAAAAAGAGTCCAAGAAAGGCTAACAGATCACCCCACGTAGGGAATAACCCACGCCTAGAGGGGGTAGATCTACCTCTCTCCACGTCACCTGTTTGGTCAATTATCTCAACTTCTGGCTCCTCAATCTGGTTGCTATCCATATCTCTACTCTGCTACAGTTATCTTTTTCTTGTTGCTATGACGCTTGAAATGGAAACTTTTGCGCCTCTTCTCAGCTGGCTTAATCTCTTGATCGATCGCATCTTTATGTGGTGTTGACTCAGCCTTTGGTTGTCCAACGCCTCTCTTTACGCCCCCTCTCTTTGCACCCCCTTTTCGTCTCTTGTCGCCACTATTTGAGGAGACATGAGGCTTGTAATCTGGCGCTTTACCCAGCTCTTCGGGTAGCTCTAGGCGAGGAATCTCTCGCTCCAAGAACTGCTCTATTCTACTAAATTTACCCTGCTCACGCTCGCTAACAAAGGTGATTGCTCGCCCAGTAGCATTTGCTCGCCCAGTACGTCCGATACGGTGAATATAGTCCTCAGGATCGTGTGGCACATCATAGTTGATAACCATGTCAATATCATCAATATCTATACCACGCGCAACAATATCTGTTGCCACTAAGATATTGATCTTCCCACTCTTAAAATCCAACATAACCGCCTCACGCTCCGCCTGCTCAAGATCAGAGTGCATAGCCCCAACATTGAGCTTCAACCTCTTAAATTGATAACGCAGATCCTTAACCTTCAATTTTGATGATGAGAAGATTATTGTCTTTCCTACATCCCCCCTCTCAAAGAGGTGGTTAATCAGCCCCATCTTCTGGTTTTCGTAGAGGAGATAGACCCCCTGATCGATCGTCTCCGCAGGCTTCGAGATCGCTATGCTCACCTCCGTTGGATTTGTTAGAATCTGATTTGCAAATTTACGTATCTTTGGTGGCAAAGTAGCTGAGAAGAGGATCGTTTGACGCTTTTCAGGTAGCTTATTCACAACCTTCATAATATCATCAAAGAAGCCCATATCTAACATTCGGTCCGCCTCGTCGAGGATAAAGTGGTTGACCCCCGAGAGGTCGATCGTTCCACCCTCAAGGTGTGCCAACAATCTGCCGGGTGTAGCTATAACCACATCTGCTCCGGTGTCGAGACCACGCCTCTGAACATCCCATGTCTTACCATCTCCACCTCCATAAACAACGGTGGTCGAGATGTCAAGGTAGTATGAAAATCCTTGAAACTGGGTATCGATCTGCATTGCCAACTCACGTGTCGGAACCATAATGATCGAACGGATCTTAGAGGGGTCATACCCCTTGCTATGTTTACCATCCATCAACATGCTCAATAGCGGGAGTGCAAATGCCGCGGTCTTTCCCGTTCCGGTCTGTGCGCAACCTATCAGGTCATCCCCACTAAGTATAACTGGTATTGTCGCCTCCTGCACCGGAGTCATCTCCTCAAAACCCATCTCTTCGATGGCATCCAACACATCGTAATCTAAATCTAACTGGTCAAAAAACATAAATCATTTTTAATATTCTAGCCGGGGGGCAGTTACCCCTCTACTATAGATCCTATAAGTGTTGCTGATGAACAGCTTGAGATCTTAACGTTAATATATTCGCCCACTTGAGCATCTTGGCGATCAAAGACCACCACCTTATTTTGCGATGTGCGTCCAAACATCTGCTCCCTACTCCTCTTCGACTCACCCTCTACCAACACCTCAAATGTTCTACCCACATCGGCTCTGTTGCTCGCCGCAGAGAGTTGGTTCTGTAGATTGATGATCTGGGTTAATCGAGCCGTCTTTACCTTGTCGTCAATATTGTCGGGCATGCTCTTTGCCGCCCTTGTACCCTCGCGCTCGGAGTATTTGAACATATAGGCAAACTCATAGCCCACACTCTCCATCAGTGAGATTGTCTCGGCATGCTCCTGCTCACTCTCATCGCAGAACCCCGCAATAATATCGGTAGATATAGCACAATCGGGGATATACCTCCTGATAGCATCGACCCTCTCAAGATACCACTCGCGCGTATACCCTCTATTCATCCTCTCCAACATTGCCGATGATCCCGACTGCGCGGGGAGGTGAATTGCGCGACAGATATTTGTATTGTCCGCAATTGTCTGTAGCAACTTGTCACTAATATCTTTAGGGTGTGACGTTGCAAAACGCACCCTAAGAAGGGGTGATATATCTGCAACCATAGCCAATAGCTCAGGGAAGTCCACCCCCTCATCATTATATGAGTTGACATTTTGACCCAATAGAGTCACCTCGCGATAGCCATTCTCAAAGAGTTCGCGCACCTCGGCAACTATTGTCTCGTGGCTACGGCTACGCTCACGTCCACGTGTATATGGCACTACGCAGTATGAACAGAAGTTATTACAGCCCCTCATAATTGCAACAAAGGCACTCACCCCCGATTTATCCAACCTCACAGGCGAGATCTCCTCATATGTCTCCTCGATAGAGAGCTTTGTATTGACCCCCTTTACCCCCGCCTCTGCCTGAGCAATAAGCTGGGCTATAGATCTATAGGCGTCAGGACCAACGACAATATCTACCCCATCCTCACCACTCAAGAGCGAGTCGTTTAGCCTCTCAGCCATACAGCCGATGATCCCTATTATAAGTGATCTCTTCGCTCTGCGTAGTGGGCGCATCTCACGCAGTCGACCCCAGATTCGTTGCTCGGCATTATCGCGAATTGAGCAGGTATTAATTAGTATAATATCAGCCTGATCGGCACTCTCACAGTAGCGATAACCCTCAGCCTGTAATATAGACATAACTATCTCTGAGTCACCCACATTCATCTGGCAACCATAGGTCTCAATATAGACTCTTCCCTCTTTTCGCCCACCCTCGATAATGGGGCGCAATGTGTTGATATTTAGATTCAAACTCTTCTCCTATTTATACATCCACGCAAAGGTACAACTAATAAAGTGAATAGCAAAATAATGTGCAACAAACTTAGAATCTGTTTGAGTTTTTCTCATTCAACATCTGTCATGCCGAGCGTAACAATATGAGAAATGCGACTCAATTTGGTATTTATAATTATTTTTCCTACATTTGTGTTAGAATTATAATGTTTTTATGGATTTTATCACCTATATAGTAATAGGAGTTCTTATCGTTGCAGCCTATCTTCTAGGATCTATTCCTAGTGCAGTAATGGTGAGTAAACACTTCTATGGGATAGATATTCGCGACTATGGCAGCAAGAATGCAGGATCGACAAATGTACTGCGCGTATTGGGTCGTAGAGCAGCCCTACCAGTCTTTGCCCTTGATTTTTTTAAGGGTTTTGTAGCTGTGGCAATAATGGGATTATTAGGATACGACGACTCACTTTCGGATGTATCAATGATAAACCTACGCATTGTTGCGGTCTTTGTGGCGGTAATAGGACATATATTCCCCATCTTTGCTGGATTCAAAGGGGGTAAGGGTGTCGCTACCTTAGTGGGTGCGATAACTGGTATCTACCCCCCCATAATGCTCTACTGTTTCGCCGTATGGTTTGTGATGCTTATTATCACTAGCTATGTATCGCTATCATCGATGGTGGGTGGAATCTGCTTCCCGATCTTTACAATGATCTCACCGGCAGCCAATGAATCGATAGTTTTTATCATCTTTTCGTGGGTTGTTGCAGTGCTATTGATCGTCACACATAGAAAAAATATCGGTCGACTACGCCGCGGCGAGGAGTCGAAAACATATGTATTCGGCAATGCCGAGAGGAGACAACACACTCCTAAATAAAACCAATCTACTATGCTACAAGAGAATCTAATAAGAATGTATGAAGAGAGCTTCCGCAACCATCGCGAAATGGCTGCTCTGACAGACTACTTCAAAAAGGAGACATTCTCCTACTATGAGATGGCTAAAGCGATCGCTAAGCTACATCTGCTTTTCGAAAAGGCGAAGATCAAAAAAGGAGATAAGATCGCTCTAGTTGGGCGTAACAACCCACGTTGGTGTATCACCTATATCGCAACTATAACCTATGGTGCGGTAATTGTTCCTATCTTGCAGGACTTTAGCGCGAGCGATGTGATCCGAATTGTCAACCACTCCGAGAGTAAACTCCTCTTTTTGAGCGACAATTTCTGGGATATGATGGATGGTGATGAGATCAAAAAGGTGGAGGCGGTATTTTCGCTAACAGACTTTAGTGTTATCTATGAGAGTAGCGGAGATGCACTCTCTAAATTTCAGGGTAATATCACCAGACACTACCGCAAAAAATATAGCAAAGGATTTACTACGGAGTCTATCAGCTACCCTGATCTACCTAACGACCATGTCTGTCTACTCAACTACACCTCTGGAACAACAGGTAGCTCAAAGGGTGTGGTATTGACGATCAACAACCTGACAGGAAATGTACTTATAGCAGCGCGATATATCAATGTTAAGACAGGAGAGCCATTCTTCCATGTTGGTGGTCGAGTACTCTCGTTCCTACCTTTGGCACACGCTTATGGATGTGCTTTTGACTTCTTGACACAGTTGGCTGTTGGTGGTCATATCACGCTTCTGGGCAAGATTCCATCACCAAAGATCTTGTTGGAGGCGATGAAGGAGGTGCGCCCAACAATTGTTAACTGCGTGCCACTGATCCTAGAGAAGGTCTATCGAAAGCAGGTGCTACCGCTATTGGAGCAGGGTCCAATGAGTATGGCGATGAAGATCCCTTTAATTAACACAGCTATCGAAGCTGTGATTAAAAATAAGTTGATGTCTGCCTTTGGAGGTGCAGTAGAGGTCTTTATCGTTGGTGGAGCGCCGATGAACCAAGAGACAGAGTCGTTCTTGTTGAGGATTGGATTCCCTATAACTATCGGCTATGGAATGACCGAGTGCGCACCTATCATCAGCTTCTCAGGTCCCGATATATTTAAGGCTGGATCATGTGGACGGGCATTGTCTGAACACCTAGAGGTGAGGATAGATTCTACCGATCAGGCAAATATCGCGGGTGAGATACTTATCAAGGGTGAGCATGTGATGGTTGGATACTATAAGAACGAGGCGGACACCAAGGCAGTGTTTGACAAAGAGGGTTGGTTACATACAGGAGATATGGGCGTGATCGATAGTGATGGTGTGATAACCATCAAGGGTCGCTGCAAGACAATGATCCTCAGCGCTAGCGGACAGAATATCTACCCCGAGCAGATCGAGGAGAGGTTGAATAATATGTACCTTGTCTCGGAGTCACTAATTATCGAGAATGGAAACACTCTAGCGGCACTAGTCGTTCCAGACTATGACCTCGCTACAGCTGAGGGTGTCGACAAGGATAAGGTTAGTGAGATTATGGAGCAGAATCTTCGCGAGTTGAATAAGCAGGTTGCTAACTACGAGAAGGTGGGATCAATTACGATCTATCCTAATGAGTTCCAAAAGACACCTAAGCGCAGTATCAAACGCTATCTCTACGACCGTTCTCTACTGCCAACACGTGGCTAATGGGTGTATCGATAAATAAAGTACGTGTAGGCGAGGGGTTATTATACATTTTGCTATGGGGGGCTATCTATATGGTCCCCCTGCTTAATGCAGCGATGACCGCTCGTGAAAATCTCTATATTCAGGAGGTTATCTTGGCATGGTCGAGGATCACCCCCTTTCTATTGATATTTATTATCAATAATAACTTCCTTGCTCCAGATCTATTGATGCGCAGGCGGAGATATATGAAGTATATGTTGTTGAATATATCCTTCATACTCATTATATTTTCAGCAATTGGGTGGGTTCAAGAGAATATTGTTCAAGATAGGTTTATTCTGGATAGACCCGACTACGCCCCACTGAGACTCACCGACTTAACACTCTTTTGGAATGCCGCCTTCGCATTGATGATGGTGGCGGCGAATGGCGGTATTAAGTTTGTATATAAATCTATCCGTGACGAGCAGTTGATGAATGAGTTGCGGACGCAGAATCTGCAGGTTGAGATGGAGTACCTAAAGTATCAGATCAACCCCCACTTCTTTATGAATACACTGAATAATATCCATGTACTGATAGATATTGACCCAGAGACAGCTAAGGAGGCGGTGATCGACCTCTCGAAGATGATGAGATATGTTCTCTATGAGTCGGGGAGTCTCTCGACGACATTGAGGCGCGATCTGGAGTTTGTGGATAACTATATTGAGTTGATGCGCATCCGCTATGCCGAACAGGTGAGGGTAGAGACGCACTTCACTGACAACCTGCCGCTGGAGACAACGATCCCACCACTACTGCTGGTTGTATTTGTTGAGAATGCATTTAAACATGGTGTTGGGAACAATGACTCATACATTAATATATCTATTGAGTCTAGCGATGCGCAACTTACATTTGTCATCGAAAATAGCCTAAATAATATTGAGCGAGCGAGTGGTGGAATTGGGCTGGTTAATGTGCGCAAACGCCTAGAGCTGATCTATGGCGACCAATTTAAATTGATTACAGGACCAAAAGAGTCGAGTTATAGAGTAGAACTAACAATACCAATAAATCATGCTTAAATGTATAGCTATCGATGATGAGCCATTGGCTCTACGACAGATGAAGAGTTACATCGAGCGTCACCCAATGCTTGAGTGCGTCGCTCTATTTAGCGATGGGTTTAAGGCGAAGGAGTTGTTAGATGTTGAGGTTATTGATCTCATTTTTTGTGATATTGAGATGCCTACAATTAATGGGATTGACTTTGTGGAGTCGCTAACTCACCGCCCAATGGTGATCTTCACCACCGCCTACTCCGAGTATGCTATCGAGGGGTTTCGCCTTGAGGCTATCGACTATCTTCTAAAACCATTTAGCTATAGTGCCTTTGAGAACTCTGTGGCGAGGGCGATCAATCTGTATGAGTTGCGGAACACTAAGTTCACGGGGGATGTTGGAGAGGTTATCCCATCAGATGAGTCTGTAGATAGCTCGATCTCAGTGAAGTCGAATCATAAAGTAGAGATAATCTCCATTCGTGACATTGTCTATATCGAGAGTGTGGGCGAGTATATACGTATTGTTTTGGAGAGCGGGCGCAGTGTGGTGACCTTCTATAGGATGAAGAATATCGAGAGTGAGTTACCATCGAGTGGTTTTGCGCGTATCCACCGCTGCTATATTGTCAATCTAGATAGAGTAAGCAGCTACGACCGCACCAGAGTATATATCGAAGAGAGCATTGACCTCCCCATTGGACAGAGCTTCCGCGAGGAGCTGCACAGTCGTCTGTCAGTCAAAAAGTGACAAATTGTCAGTTATCTCTGTGTGGCACACGATTTGAATATCTGCTAAAGTCTGTCAAAGAGTTGTTAGCCATCCTCTTCAGGGGGATGGTATCGAATACTTTAAAGATAAATTAAGTTTAAAATTATATATAAAAGTTATGAAGAGCGGAACAATTGGAGTAACATCGGAGAATATCTTTCCGGTAATTAAGAAATTTCTCTACTCAGATCATGAGATCTTTTTGCGTGAGTTGGTATCCAACGCAGTCGATGCAACACAGAAGATTAAAACCCTATCGTCTCGTGGTGAGGTGGCAGGTGAGCTAGGTGATTTGAAGATTGACATAACGATCGACAAAGAGGCTAAGACGCTAACAATCACCGATATGGGACTAGGAATGACCGCCGAGGAGGTTGATAAATACATCAACCAAATCGCCTTTTCGAGTGCCGAGGAGTTTATGGAGAAGTATAAGGATCAGGCGATTATCGGTCACTTCGGTTTGGGATTCTACTCAGCCTTTATGGCGGCAGAGAGGGTTGTCCTAACGACAAAGTCGTATAAAGATGCTAAGGCGGTGAGATGGAGCTGTACAGGCTCACCAGAGTTTGAGATGGAGGAGTTGGATGGTGACTATCCTCGTGGTACGCAGATCGTTCTCCACCTTGCAGAGGACTCAATGGAGTATGCCGAGAAGAGCCGTATCGAGGAGCTACTCAAGAAGTATTGTCGCTTCCTACCTGTACCAATCGTCTTTGGAAAGGTTCAGGAGTGGAAGGATGGTAAGCATGTCGATACCGATCAGGATAATGTGATTAACAATGTCGCACCGCTATGGACAAAGATGCCTAGCGAGATCTCTGAGGAGGATTATAAGAGCTTCTATCGCGAGCTATATCCAACCAGCGAGGAGCCACTATTCTCAATACACCTCAATATCGACTATCCATTTAACCTCACCGGAATACTCTACTTCCCTAAGGTTACCAACCAGTTCGAGATGCAGCGCAATAAGATCCAGCTCTATAGTAATCAGGTCTTTATCACCGATCAGGTGGAGGGTATCGTTCCCGAGTACTTGACTCTACTACATGGCGTCATCGACTCGCCAGATATTCCGCTGAATGTCTCTCGTAGCTACCTACAGAGCGACTCAAATGTGAAGAAGATCTCTAGCTACATCACCCGCAAGGTGGCAGATAGACTACAGGAGTTGTTCAACACTATGCGCGAGGATTATGAGAGCAAATGGGATGATCTGAAGATCTTTATCGAGTATGGGACACTCACAGATGAGAAGTTCGCAGATAAGTCGACAGGGTTTATGCTTGTTAAAGATAGTGAGGGTAAATACTTCACCACTGGCGAGTACTCAGACTCTGTTAAGGATAATCAGACAGATAAACATGGTAATCTAATCCTACTATATGTCGATGATCCAGTGGGTAAACACCCCTTCCTAGAGTCAGCAAAATCGAAAGGTTATAGCGTTTTGGTGATGGATGGACAGCTCGATAGCCACTATATCAACTACTTTGAGTCGAAGAATCAAACCACACGTTTTGTGCGCGTAGATAGTGATGTTGTCGATAAGTTGATCCAGAAAGAGGATGCAGTGCAGATAGCACTAAGCGATCAGGAGCAGACGATCCTACGACCAGTCTTTGAGAGCCAGATGCCTACCGATGAGAAGATCAACTACCAGATCACCTTTGAGGGGATGTCAGCTAGCGATGCGCCGGTTATTATCACGCAGAATGAGTTTATGCGCCGTATGAAGGAGATGTCTCAAAATGGTGGCGGTGGAATGAGCCAGTTCTATGGACAGATGCCCGATAGCTTCAATATTGTTGTTAATGGTAACCACCCGATCGTTCTCGATATTCTGCATAGTGTAGAGGGTGAGTATGGCGATAAATTGAAGTCTATAACTAAGAAGATCAACGCTGCAACCGATGAGGAGTCACGCTTCGAGGAGGTTATCCGCGATAAGAAAGAGGATGAGTTGAACGATGAGGAGAGGGCTATGCGCGAGGATCTATCTAAGAAGGTAGTCACCCTTAAGGATGAGCGTGATGAGCGCCTACGCACAATAGGACGCGACAATGCGCTAATCAAACAGATCATCGATCTAGCACTCCTCTCAAATGGAATGCTTAAGGGCAAGAACCTCAGCGACTTTATCCAACGCAGCATCACCCTTATCGAGAGGTAGATCAATGTCAAAAGCCTGAATATTAGATAAGAGAATCCTATCCAATATTCAGGCTTTTAAAGGTATCTAAACGAGATCGTACTACTCCATCAAGTCAATAGAGTACTCGTCATATCCGATAAAACCATTCTCGTATGGGCGTGTAAGCGTATATACTCTGGCTACTTCCTCACCACCATACTCACTCGTATCGACATCGGTAATAAGCACCTCTGAAGAGGTATTATTAACATTTGAATCCTCATCACCATCGATCTTATACTCTCTGACACCTAGTGTGATTGAGCCATCCGCATTGCGTGTATATACCTTCTCCTTGAAAGAGAAGCTATAGTGATATGTTGTCTCACCATCAGGATATGCAGAGCCATCAACAAAGTCGTAGATCTCAGTCACAGACTCTATGACTGTATCATCAGAGAATGTAAGCAGTGCATAAGGCTCACAATCGAAGTAGAGGTGGTACTTATATACACCACTCATACCTGTTGCATCCTGTCCATCACTTAGGGACTCACCATAGTCAATAACATATACTGTTCTATACTCGACAGGAACCTCCTCCCATCGTCTGACCTCACAGCTAGCAAATACAACGACCACCGCCATTAGGGTCAATACTTTTGATATAAATCTATTCATCATCGTAATTTTTTTCTTTAAGAATATTTAAATCTATTCCTCGTTATTGTTATTTTTTATCAATTAACATCCTGCCATCCCCCCTCTACACCTGTCACTGTTGTTTCAATCAACAGTGACAGTGAGAGAAGAGTTTAGTAGATATATACAACTCCGCGGAGTAGGTTCAACTTAAACACTCTTGTTTGCTAACTATCTGTCTATTCTGTTCTGATTCCAAGATCACGTAGAGTGAAATTATCGAAATAAACTGTACCTGTACACATCAACACAACACTCATAAATATCCTATCATCCTCATCACTAGGATCGCAATCATAGAATCCATAACCTACTGAATCTGAAGAAGTTGCCCAAACACTTGCATAAGTACCTGTTGAAGCATTTGTATAGTAGTGACCATTGTTATACGATGTTGCATTAGCATTAAAGTGATATAACCAACCACCACTCGAACCATCCGCCGTCTGATCTCTAAAGTCAAAATCAAATTTATACGAGTCATTCGCAGGATCAATGCTAGTCACCACATCTGAGTTATTCATAGGAATAAATTTATAGTAGAAGTTAGGATTTGTAACAGTAGTTGCTACACACTCTTTATCCAAACTAATGTCGACACTAAAGCCAAGAGGATTATCCAAACTTCCTGACATACCGACAAAAGGCTTTCCTGCAATTAAGAAGCAGGTTAGCGTTGTACCTGTATCTGGATCTGTTTCACGCTCAGGAACAACAACCTTAAGCACCTTATTACCTGAATCTGGATCAACTGGATCATCAACGATCTCAGGCTGCTCAGCTGTACGGTAAGCAATGTTTGTTGAGGTGTTAGCCATAAGAACAGTCCACTCTATAGCACCACTATCATAGTCACGATCCAATGGAGTTCCAGCAACATCAAAGTCATAGTAGAAATCGATCTCAGATGCTGAACCGGGTATGTACGAAGTAGTTGTAGAGGCAATGCCACTATCCTCACTAAATGCAGATGCACTATACGAACCAAAAGTATAAGTACCTAAATTTGACTCAACAGTCTCTGTCTCATTATCAGAAATATATAGAGGAGTATCCCAGAATATACGAATATCATCTGTATTGTAGAGCGTCTCACTAGGTGTAAGGGTAAAGTAATACTGTAGATCTGCATCCTCCTCCTCATATGACATTGCTGTGAATGTAACAGTACCAGACTTCATATTGGCACCAGAATTATCAACTCCTGTATTTGCAGAGTCATCATATGTGTTCTGATACATAGCGAAGAAGTTAGCATATGAGAATGACGCCTCATCAAAGTTGAAGTTGGCATTAGAGACTGACACCAAAATTGTACCATCAGACTGCAACGCAGAGGTAATCTCTGGTGTAAGGGCAGATCCATTAACAGTTACAGAGATAGGGAGGGTAACAGTCTTGTTATTTGCCGTAGGCATAATATCAGATTCATCTGTACGAGCCACCTTCAACTTAATAGCATCATAGGTAGTTGAGTTACCTGTAGTCAATGTCGAGAACCTCATCTCTACCTCTGAGTAGGCAGAGTAGTCAAATGAGTGATATGTCTTTCCATTCTTGATATTTGTCCATGTCCACTCAGTAGGTGCATCAGTAGAGGTATCAACAAAGTAGAGTGACTGACCCTTCATCACCTCAACATCAGTGTACTTATCTGAGTCGTAGGTTATAGTACTAGTTGAGATATTCGAAAAATCCTCATAGTAGAGAGGCACACCATCCTGACCTTGGAAAAAGACCTCACCAGCGTAGGTATATGCCCAATCATCATCATCATAGACCTTACTCTCATCATACCTATAATTATCAAAGCCCGGCTCATCTGGATCATATCCATGAGGGATAGATGTCGCACCCTTATCTGCACGCGCTCTAAAGACCCTAGCACGAGGAGACATGTAATTTGCATATACACGGACACTAAATGTAGTATCTGCCACATGCACTCCATCGATATAGGTCGAAGTAGCCTCGTAGTTGATGTTACTCACCTGCCATAGGTACTTAACAGCCTTGTTATAGGTATTAAGCAGTCTGATTCCATAAGGCTCCTCACTCCACTCGCTAAAGTAGAGGTGAATTGTAGGCTCAGCGGTCACATAGTTTGCATTAGCTATAATGCTAAGATCCTCGAACTCATCACTGCTAGATGGCTGCTCGGTCAAGAAGTAAATTCCTGAGTTTGTAGGGACTATCCACTTGTGATCGATATAACCCTGCGAACAATCCATAAACGAGATATTATCGCCCTCAGAGATCATCATCTGCTCATAATAATCTGAGGCACTATAGTCACCACTATAAACCCATGTCCAATCGGCTAGCGTACTGTACTCAGAGAAGGGAACGTGGCGACACCCAACCATCGATACAACGGTCATGACCAAAAGAGAGAGATTAAATATTTTCCTTTTCATAATCATTTTCTTAGTTGTTTTATGTAGGGTTAGTTAATATATGGGTTAGCTAACACCTCGTTGTTAGGTATGGGCCAATAAGAGTTATCTTTCCATGTGAAATTCTTCGCCGCATCAATATAATCGGCAACCGTAGTATATCCCCACCAATCGCTCCAACCATCATGATCCGTCCAGATCTGCTCGCGCTCAGCGAATGAGAATGTACCAGACTTACTACTATTAGCCAACAAGCCTGTTGTACTATTCGCCTGAACAATATAGATTGAACCAAGATAACGCACATAGTTAGATAGCTCTGTAAAACGAGCCTTCTGCATTCCCCAACGACGCAAATCGTTAACACGCATTGAGTGACCCTCAAGAGTAAGCTCCATAGGACGCTCCTTCCAACGGATATGCTCGATAATATCATCATTTGAGTAGGTCAAACCATCGTATGTCACCTGACCAGCATACTCATTGGCTGTACCCATAAGCTGAGCTCCAGCACGATAACGTATTCTGTTGATGAAATCCAACGCAGAACCATATCCACGATTGGTAACTCCCAACTCAGCCAAACACTCAGCATACATCAAATAGACATCAGCCAAACGCATAATCCTCAAGTTGATTCCCGAAGTCTGAGTAGGAACGGTGTTGTCCTCATCATCTATTGTCTCCCAGTTTGTCATCCATCTGAAGTATCCAACAGAGTAGTTATTGAAACTAGATGCTGTCCATACTGGCTGTAGATAGTAGGGAACCACTCGACAACGCGGTGTAACAATAGTGTAAGACATACGAGGTGTATCCTCTCTAAGAGTGTAAATCACCCAATCCTCAGGATCACCTTCAGAAGAGATTACCCTTACATACTCAGTGTCATGCTCACCGGCACCGCAATACTCCATATTGTAGTTACCAATTTGTGTATATGTTGGATCACTAACAGAGAGAACAGTGTCTCCAGTAACATCATCGTAAACATACTCCTCAGTAACAACCTTAGTACACAACTCAGTAAGGTTAGTATTCTCAAATACTAGATAATCATAACCATCGGAACCTCTAGTCTCGATTGTTGGCAGTCCATCGCCACTATTTTTACTAGTCTGGAATACATATGTTGTTCTAGTTGTTGTAGTACCATCACTATCCTCAATCTCCCATGTCGTTCCCGAAATATCAAGAATCAAATCACCATCAGAATCCAACTTTCTCTGAACCCAGTTAATATCTCTGAGTGGATCAACTGGATCATCTCTATAGGTGTCAGCCAACCACATCGCAGGAACAGCTGTCGAATAACCTCCGACATTTGAGAAACTCATATTAAATGTGTTATAGAGGTAGTTATTAACACTGGTGAAATCAGAGTTATACTCAGTGGTGTAGTTAACCTCGAAGATAGACTCGTCGTTAAACTCACCCGCAGTAGTCATCGTTCCGATAACATCATAGTCAACCAATGAGAACTTATTCTCAGAGATAATCATCTCAAAGTACTTTGCAGCCATCTCATAGGCTCCACTAGCACTACCCTGCGACGCGATAACCTCAACGTCACCATGTCCATTCTCTAGGTATCCTGCCTCATAGAGGTAACTCTGTCCCAAGAAGGCATATGCAGCCTGCTTAGTAGCGATACCAGTCCACTCAGGAGCATCATCCCAGCTATCATACATATATTCACCATAGGTGAAGGCTGCATCACGGAAATCAGCACGGTAGAAGTCTCTCACCTCGTTATGTGTCGAACAAGGTACATAGATGTCCTCTGGTGTAGTACTAGCCTTAGTAACCAATGGTATACTACCGCCATTATAACTATTGTGCAACCAGAAGTAGGCTAGACCTCTAATAAAGTGCGCCTGCGCACGATAGAAGTTAAGGGTCTCGACCTGACTATCAGTAGTCAACGACTCGCCTAGCAAATCAGCACCCTCTAACAACTGGTTAGCCCTAAAGACTATCTGATAGAGCGCAGCCCACATATTCGACGATGCAGAGAATGCATTTGTGAAGTCCTGCATATATGCATTGTTCGTAATATTGGTTCTATTACCCTGAACAGCCATATCACTACGCATCATATTATCAGTGAAGTCGTATGCGTTAGGTGCCTTAAGCGCGTTGTACATCGCCGCCAATCCATACTCACAGTCAAGAATAGATGTGTACATCTGAGTTGTAGAGGCTTGGCTTATACTCTCTTGATCGAGGAAGTCATCACACGAGGTGAACACGACCGCCGCCGAGAGAGCAAATATTTTTATAACATTTCTTATTTTCATAATTCAATCTCTCTTTAAAGTTAAAAGTCTAGTTGTATACCACCTCTAACCTGCATTGTCACAGGATAAGTACCAAAATCCAAACCTCTTCGTGAAAGTCCATTTGATCCAACCTCAGGGTCATAACCTGTATACTTAGTTATTGTCAATAAGTTATCAGCCGAAACATAGAACCTTACTCTACTCAATCTAATCTTCTCAGTTATCTTCTTTGGTAGAGAATATCCCAACATGATAGTCTTCAAACGAAGAAATGAACCATCCTGAATCCAAATATCAGTATATGAACGAAGGTTGTTGTGCGATGAAGAAGAGAACCTTGGAATAGGTGACTCTGGATAGTTCTCACTCCACTGATAAACTATATCTGCATTTGTCTGACACTGCATAGCGTAGATCTCAGTACCATCGATAATCTCATTACCAATAGATGCATACCAGTTCATATAGAAGTCAAAGTTACCAAAGTTAATACGGTAGTTCAAACCAAGCTCATACTCAGGGATACCACTTCCTCCATATACACGATCACTCTCTGTGATCTCACCATCACCATCAGTATCAACGTAGATCAAATCTCCCATCTCTGCCGAAGCATCGATCTTCTGATACTCTGCCAACTTAAACTCATCGTTGATGATTCCATTAGTTGGGTATACAAAGAACGCTCCCGCCTCATAACCCTCAGCAACTGCTGTTACAAGGTCTGTAGTTGTATTTCCCTGTGTTGTAGGGTTACCATTTGAGAAGTAGTACATCGTAGATGTTCCTCCCATGTCGGTAATCTCATTGTTGTTTGTAGAGAAGGTTGCATTAACAGAGTAGTTCCACTTCTTATAACGCTTGCGGTAACCTGCAGCCAACTCAACTCCTCTATTGACCATATCTCCGACATTGACAACGATTGTCTGTCCTGTTCCCAATCCATTTGATGATGGGATAGTCTGAGGGAAGAGCATGTCTACCTTTCTACTCTCATAAACATCAAATGAGAATGTAAGTGAGTTCTTCAAGAATGCCAAGTCAATACCACCATTGAGCTGGCGTGTAGTCTCCCAAGATATATCAGGGTTAGACATTGTTGTCTGTGCAGCACCTGTCAACAGCGTCTGGCTACTGCTCTCTCCAAAGGCGTAGTCATAGTTGGTAGATACATATGTGTCATATAGGTAGTCAGAGAAGTTCTGGTTACCAGTTGTTCCGTAACTAGCACGCAACTTAGCTGATGAAATATACTTCTTCATACCGCTCCAGAAATTCTCCTCAGAGATATTCCAACCAGCAGATAGTGAAGGGAAGACTCCCCAGCGGTTCTCCTCAGCGAAACGAGATGAAGCATCACGACGAGCAGAAGCACTAAACATATAACGATCATCATAGTTATACTGAACACGACCCAACATACCGACAAGTGTAGTTGTACGATCCATCAATCCAGAAGAGGTTCCAGAACCAACCATCATCGCTCCTGTACCTACGTTGAACGATGGTACCTCATTCACCAATAGATCCTCAACGTATGCATACCAATACTCATTAGTATACTTCTCCATACTGAATACTCCAGTAGCTGTGATACTATGCTTACCAATCTTCTTCTTGTAGTTAAGCATTGTCTCCCATGTCATACCAGTATCAGTATCACTCTTCTTAGTCAAACTAGACAGAGTATTTGAACTAGTATAGAGATCTCCACTACTTGTATAGATGGTAAATACTGGCTTGATGATTGTAGTCTGAGTATGAGTATAGGTCAAACCTACACGAGTTGAAATATCCAAATCCTTTGTGATTGCATACTTCAAGAATACATTTGCTGAGTAGTAATCCTTGATAGCGATATTCTCCTCAACGACACGTGCCAAGATATTAGCCATAGAGCTAAGTGAACTCGATGAACTATCAACATCATCATCACTCTGTGTAATATCAGCATCCACATCAACCTCAATATTCAAAGGAGAGTAGTTATAAGCACGCGCTAACATACCGCTACCGCAAGATCTCTTATCCTCATTTCTAATACTCATATTTGTATTAAGAGTCCATTTTCCCTGTGTAATATTAACATCGGCACGGAAACTGTAACGAGAGAATCCAGAGCTGATAATGATACCATCCTGATTAAAGTAGTTAGCTGCAAGGCTATACTTAACCGCATCAGAACCTCCACTAGCATTCAAGGAGTAACTCTGAACAGGTGCATTATCATTAACTACAGCATCATAAAGGTTGGTATTGTTGTAGAACTTACTATCAGAGCTAGTAAGAGTTGTCCAACCCCTATTATCGTTATATGCTGTCAAATCACTACGCTGCTTAAGCATAGCTACATATTGATACTCCGAAGCACTAGTCAAGTCGATCTCAGATGTGATACTCTGGATACCATAATATCCATTGAATGACACCTTCATCTTTCCAGCCTGTCCCTTTTTAGTAGTAATCAAGATTACACCTCCCGCAGCACGTGTACCATAGATCGCCGCAGATGCAGCATCCTTCAATACATCAATACTCTCAATCTCATTGGCAGGAAGGTTAGGATCCTCCTCCTGAGGCACACCATCCACAACGAAGAGTGGCTGGCTACTTCCCTCAAGTGAAGATAGTCCACGAATTTGGATGTTTGATGCAGCTCCCGGCTCTCCAGATGACATGGTTACGTTTACTCCGGCAACCTGTCCCTGAAGCATCATTCCTAGGTCGGTACTGGCTACGCGAGATAGCTCCTCAGAGCTTACACGAGCAACCGCTCCCGTAACCTCTTTCTTACGCATCTCTCCATAACCAACAACCACAACCTCATCTAGCTCAGCTGCCTCCTCCGAAAGCCTTACGGTTAATGCTTTGCCCGCGGTGAACGCAACAACCTGAGAGCTATATCCGAGGAATGAGATATTCAGCTTTCCACTCTCAGCTACATTGTTCAACCTAAAGTTACCCTCTGCATCAGTTACAGTACCATTTCCTGAACCTTCAACCAGAACAACTGCACCGGGAATGGGCAGACCGTCTGAAGATTGGAGAACGGTACCACTAATGCTCCGGCTCTGGGCTGACACCCACCCCGCAGAGCTTATCGAGACAGTCAAAAAAGCAACAACACACATAAGTGTGCGCAAGATGCTCAAATTGACAATCCGATTTAGTTTGTCGATTTTTCTCATTAGTTGGTAGTTTTAGTTTCTTAGTTTTTTATTACTTTGCAATCACAAAATTAAATTTTTCAGCCGATTCTGGTAGCATGTATTTGAACACTTTTACCATGGTAAACGCGACTTTTTGCTACACACACCGCTCTAGAGTTGCTCCTGAGGGTATCTATACTCCTCCTGCTCATAGAACTGTTCCATCACTCTCTTCTCACAAAAGCGTTCGAGCATCCATAGTGGGCGTTCCAAAGTCATCTCCCAATCGAATAACATCTTATAATATTTACGCATAAGATCGGGGTTTTTGTCCGCTAAATTATTATGCTCACCCTCATCTTTTGAGATGTCATACAACTCAGCCGGACGATCGGGGAAACGCATAAACTTCATATCGCCATCGCGAACAACTCCGCGGTTCTCACACTTCCAATAGAGAGTCTGGTGTGGACGACCACTACTCTCGCCCTTTAAATATGGTAGAATATCAACCCCATCGATGCAGGCATCCTCTGGCACCTCTCCACCAGCTAACTCCACAAATGTAGGTAAAAAGTCCATAAAGCTCACTGGATACTCATAGCGACCACCCGCCTCAATAACCTTAGGATAGCGAACAAAGCCCGGCACACGTACACCCCCCTCAAGGAACGAACCCTTCATACCACTCAATGGGTAATTAGAGGTCTCTGTTCCATTTGGTCCTCCATTATCATTCGAGAATACTATAATGGTATTGTTATCCAATTTCGCAGCCTTCAATGCATCCATCACCTCTCCGCACGCTCTATCCATAGCATAAGTCATTGCAGCCAACTTCCTACGTTTAGGCGACTCTATATGCTTATACCTTGCTACATCCTCTGGATTAGCCTCCAAAGGTGAGTGAACAGCATTAAACGACAAGTAGATATAGAATGGATTATCCCTATTCTCCTTGATAAACTTAATAGCCTCGCCAGCCAGAAGATCGGTCATATACTCACCTTGAGCAGGCTCACGGAACTCTCCAAAGCCATACTCCAACGCCTTATCAGCCTCCTCACCAGTATACTTTGCTAGATCCTTATAGGCATAGAAGCTCCTCGCCCCTGAGCGGAAACCGACAAACCTATCGAATCCCCTCTTCATAGGGTGGTAATCATCCTCCGAACCTAGGTGCCACTTTCCAAAGATAGCGGTCTTATACCCCAGATCCTTAAGATAGTTAGAGACAAACTTCTGATCTAGAGGCACCCCCATATCATCGGCAGTACACTTACCATTCTCGCTCATCAATCCCCTCACGTTATTCTCCTCGATTCCAAAACGCTGCTGATAGCGACCAGTCATCAAACCTGCACGCGATGGTCCACTAACGGCATCTGTTGTATATATCTGATTGAAGATCATACCCTCACCAGCCATCTTGTCGAGGTTGGGGGTCTCAAACTGCTTCGATCCTTGGAATCCAAAATCAGCGTATCCAGCATCATCACTCAAAATAAAGATGATATTAGGCTGTTTTGCTACCTTGCCCTTTGCACTACACAAAGTAGGCACAGCTGCACATATCAATGATAGCGCAGCTGTGTATCTAAAAAAGTTGGTATTTGGTTGCATCTCCGTTTGTTATTATTGTTTTGATTCCCTGCCATTAGGGAGAGGCGAAAGGGGTTACTCAGTAGCCTCACCCTTAGCAGAGTGTGTAGTCTTGTTCCACGATGTGAAACGCATGATGCTCTGATAGTTATAGTTATTATAGATGTGTGTTAGTCCCCATCTCATAACCTCCGTTGGGTTCTTCTCAGCGTCAGCAGCACGGTTGAGTCCAATAGCGTGTGGCGCACCGGGGATAACAGCCATAATCTCAAAGTTAATTCCATCAGGAGACCACTGCAAGGTATTTTTCTCCACTCCATCAGTGGTAATCAACGCAGCTATACCTCCATTATATTTCCAGACACAGATCTCATGACCACTATTACTAATAGGGTTATACTCCGACTTAACATATGGACCAAGTGGATTATCTGCTATAGCCACACCATGCTTAATCTCACGACCGCCAAAGGTGATCTCCTCACCCATACGCTCACCCTTATAATATAGGTAAAACTTACCATTAAATGGCAGAATACAGGGATCATGCACCTTATGAGAGTCAAAGTCACCCTTCTTCTTAACCTTAAAGCGGTTCTGCTCTGTTCCCTCCCAGATACCGGTATCCGAAGCTGTCAGAATAGGCTCAGCGCTCTTATGCCATGGTCCACGAGGTGAATCAGCCCACGCCAAACCAACGCTATTCTTCACCCTCACCTCATATGGCGACTTAACACACTGGTAGCAGAGGTAGTACTTACCCTCCCACTCCATAATCTCAGTAGTAAAGACCGAGCGATCATCGTAAGAGCCTTTAGGTCCGCGCTCAACCGCTAGCCCCTGCTCCTTCCATGTAATACCATCCTCAGAGGTGGCATACCAAATATCACATCTGTCCCATGGGAACACCTTATCTTTCTCAATATTTCCAGCAAAGCCATCAGTCTCACCATAGCTCTTTGAGTACCACACATAATAGAGTCCATCGACCATAATCATAGCACTAGGGTCACGACGCACAATACCCTCCTCATAAGCCAAATCGCCTTTGAGTGGCATTGTTTCATACTCAATAAACCAGCTATTGTCCCTTTCGGGCCACTCAACAGCACGTTTCATCGCAGCACTTAGCTTGTTGCCCTCAGGCATTCCAAGCTCAACAGCTTTACGTTGAATCTCGCTATCAACCGAGATACACTGGGTTGATAGCGAGATTACAAACAGTGAAGCCAAAATAGTAAGAGGTCTTCTCATAAGAATAAAGTTTTACAATTTGGTTCTGGTATTTAGGTAGTTTTGTTGGTTTTTCAAAATCTTTTATATATATTGCTAGTTCAAAACGAAAAATCGCATTTTAGAGACACGAAACGTTCATTCCCATATCACAAAAGTAGTTATTTGAGACTTAACAGCATCATGCAAATGAGTCGCAAATAGCATGAATTTGAAAACTATGTTGTATTAAATAGTGAATTTGTTGCAGTTTTATGCTAAGAGTCGTACTATCGGCAATTTTATTTTTATCAATAAAATAAAATAATACCTATACAGTGATATAATAATATATTCGTTTTGACGTGATTAATATATATAAAGAGTGTAATACACTATTAATATATACAAAAACAAGAGATTTAAATGTGAGTCTAAATACAATATGCTCACTATATTTTATAAAAAGATATGTTTATCACTAGATTTACCAAATTATATGCAGCACTACTGCTCCCTCTAATCCTCTCTACACAGCTCATTGCCGGAGAGCTGAACATCGAGCGGCTATCTATTCTTCCACGCAACGATGTAAGCTACACCTATGAAGATCGAATGGGCTTTGTATGGATAGCAACACTCGATGGTCTATATCGCTATGATGGGCATGAGTGTAGGGTATACCTTCCCGATGGAAAGGAGGGTTCGATAAGCAGTTCGATGATTCTAGTGATTAACGAAGATTCGAGGGGAAACCTCTGGCTCGGAACATATGGACGCGGTCTCTCAAGATACTCACCACGCAGCGGAAAGTTTCGCAACTACTCCCTACAAGATATTTACGGAGATAACAACCACTACCACGATATTATCTCAATAGCTATCGACCGCAACAACGCAATATGGATAGGTACGGTGCGTGGCTTTGGTCGACTACTCATCGACCCCGAATCAGGCGATATAATTCAATATGACGACTATACATATAGTATAATGTCTGATGACCAAGAGTCAGACCCCGACCCCAACACCATAATACATAAGATACACAAAGATAAATCGGGAAATATATGGGTGGGTAGCAGCAACTGCGTGATGCGTATTGTCGAGGTTCTAGAGAGTGAGTTAATAACTGAAAAATATGATATAGCTGGATTTGACATCTGTGACTTCACCCCAAACTCTATCATAGTTGGAGGTCATGGAATCAACACCCTAAAGATGGATATGGAGAGTGGCTCATATAATATTGATGAGCAGTTGAGCCGCTATCGCACAGAGATTATACACTACAACCATGGATCGATATGGAGCGGTAATCGCACTGGATTGCGACACCTAACCAAAAATAATGATGGACAATGGCAACTAACACAATCCTTCTCCGCTAGAGATAACAGTGTTGTTGAGAGTAACATCATCACCTCGCTTATGTCTGATAAGTTAGATCAGCTGTGGGTATCAACCCGCGGCGGTGGACTATACATAGTAGATAAAAAGGACAAACCATTCTATAACTACCCCATAAGCGATAGCCATAATGCAATTACACGGGGGATAAAAAAGGCTATCTATGAAGATTCACATGGCAACCTTTGGGTAGGTAGCGAGGGACAAGGCATAGACTTTATCGCAGCGGGTAAAGATTACATCACGGGAAATAGACGAATTGAGATCAACGCCGAGGATGATCGAATATACACCTTTGCCGAAAGTGGTGCTGATGGCGATGGTCGCAACCTTATGTGGGTAGGTGTACCCGCACCCCACTTTCTTATGGCTATAGATATTGAGACTCTCAATATCGTCAAGCAGAGTCCACTCATCCCGAGACTAGGGTTTATCTTCACCATAGCGCAAACAGATAGCTCAACACTATGGGCTGGTAGCTACAACAATGGTCTATGGCGACTAACAATAGATGAGCAGGGGCAGATTGTAAAGTGGCGGCACTTCATGGCTCAACATAGCGATCCCAAAAGTGGTCTCAACTCAAATACCATCCGCAACCTCTTTGTCGACAGCCGTGGAGATCTATGGATCAACACCGATGTGGGGACAAATAGAATTGATAGGGATGATCTACTCAGCGACACACCTATATTTAATAAGAGGCTGAGCAACCGCAGCAGGTTTACACTCAATGGACACTACACACTTGAGTCTATCGAGAGCAGTGCAGGAGAGATATACATAGGCACAATGGGTAGCGGAATGGTTCGCTACAACCCCAGAACAGATAAGCTAACCTTTATAGATCGCCAATCAGGACTATCCAACAATACAGTCAAGAGCTTGATCGAAGATAGGAGCAGCGGTGCGATATGGATAGCGACAAACGATGGTCTATCAAAATATACACCTCAAACAGGTGCAATCATCAACTATGGACGTGAGCATGGTATCAACGATGTTGAGTTTGCTGAGATCTGTGGAGTTATGCGCTCCAATGGAATGATTGTCTTTGGAAATAGACACGGAATAGTTGAGTTTGACCCACTCAAGATACCAACATCAAAGGTCACCCCTACCCTACTATTCACCGATCTGATAGTTAATAATCGCCGCGTGGAGGTGGGGGCAGATGATGGTATACTCAGCCGTAGCATTGAGCTAACTAACTCCATCGAGCTAGATTACGATCAACGTAACTTCACCATCTCCTTTGTTGGGATCAACCTCGCCTCACCTATGGGCAGCAGGTACCGCTACCGCCTACATGGCTTTGATAACGAGTGGAGACTATGCTCGGGCGACAAACGTACAGCCAGCTACACCAATATGCCAGCAGGGAAGTACACCTTTAGTGTACAGGCATCTAACGCCGATGATGTATGGTCTGAGAGGGTCTTGACACTAAATATAGTTGTTCACCCACCTCTATACCTCTCGGGCATAGCCTATTTACTATATGTTCTACTTATTATTGTTGCAGGATTCCTAATCTTCTGGGTCACTCGTCTGCGATACCTTAAACGACGCGACGTAGATATTGCACGCATTGAGCAACGACGAGTGGAGGAGCTAATGCAATATAAGCTAGACTTTTTTATGAATGTCTCACATGAGTTCCGTACACCTCTAACACTTATCACCCTCCCTCTAGAGAGATCGAAGGAGGAGGCACAACGCATTGACAACTCAATAATCAGCGAGAGCCTAGATCTTATTGGACGCAACGTCTCCGTATTAAAGAAACTCATCAACGAGGTTCTCGACTTCCGCAAGGTGGAGGATGGTAAACAGCCCATACATGTCGAGGCGAGTGATATGGGTAGCTTCGTTAAGCTCTACTGCGACCTCTTTACACTCAATGCAGAGCTTCATAATATAAAATTTAAGTTTACCCAACCACGCGAGAGAGCGATAGTTGATCTCGACAAGAGACTATTTGAGAAGGTGATGATAAACCTCCTCTCAAACGCCTTCCGCCACACCCCCGATAATGGACAGATAGAGGTGAGTATCATAATCGACCACGATTATAACCTCACCATAATCAGCGTCTGCGACAACGGCTGCGGAGTAGATAGCGACTCACTACAACATATCTTCGATCAGTTCTACCAAGCAGAGAACACCACCAAAGGTGGTAGTGGAATAGGTCTATCTCTATGTAAAGGGATAGTCGAACTTCATGGAGGTATACTTCGTGCCGAGAGCGAAGTGGGTAGCGGCTTCAGCGCAATCATCGAACTCCCTCTATCAAATGGAGAGATAAGCGAAGATGTAGAGTACTCAATAATTGACGAAGAGTCGATTAAAGCCTACTCACTCAGCGAAACACCAGATATTGAGAGTGAGGTTGAAGTTGAGGTTGAGAAGGTGCAGAGCGAGGAGCAGGTGCCAATAGCCAATAGTGTCAACCGCGCTAGAGTACTTATCGTGGAGGATAATGACGACCTGAGACAGGAGCTAGTGGCAACACTTAGCCGCGACTACGATATGGTGGAGGCTCAAAATGGAGAGCAAGGGGTCGAGATGTGCCGTAAACACTACCCCGATCTAGTCATCACAGATATAATGATGCCTGTGATGGATGGTATAGAGATGTGCCGAATCATAAAGAGCGATGAGGATATATCACACACCCCAATAATGGTCCTTACAGCAAACTCATCTATCAAAAGCCAGATAGATAGCTTTACCATTGGAGGTGCAGAGGGCTATCTCGATAAACCATTCGACATAACAGTACTGCGTAGCCACGTCAAGGCGATACTCCATAACCGATCGATACTACGCGACCGATTCCAACGCCAAGCAATCATCACCCCCGATGCACTAGCCCAAACACCTGCCGATGTTAAGTTCCTGTCGCAAATCATCGCCATCATCAAAGATGATATAGGAAACTCAGAGCTAAATGTCGAGATGATCGCTCAACGCTATGGAGTGTCACGCACATACCTCAATCGTAAAATAAAAGCACTAACAGGAGATACATCAATCATCTTCCTCAGACGAATAAGACTAAAGTATGCCGCTAGCCTACTCACTCAAGGCGAACTAAACGTCAACGAAATAGCATGGGAGGTGGGTTACAATGATATAAATACATTCCGCCTACGATTCAAAGAGATGTATGGCGTCTCTCCTACAAACTATAAAGGGGAGTAGCTTAGGGTGTTACTGGCAAGCATCATGGGCTGCCTTCGGCGACCGGGGTGACCCCCCCCAACTGCCCCCTCCCCCTGTCATGCTGAGCGCAGCGAAGTATCTCGCAAGATCAATCAAAGAAAAGACCTTGCGAGATACTTCGCTGCGCTCAGCATGACAGAGAAGAGAGCTAAACTCTCTGCAATCTGTATCACCAATGGAAATAACTTTGCCACATCTGCTAATTCGCTTTTGGGTACAAACATCTAAAAGATGTTTGTGAAATTTTAAGGGTCATATTTTTTTAGCCAAGTTCACTTGAGCTAAAAAAATATGACCCTTAAAATCTTATAACGAAGTTATAAGCCCAAAAGTGCAACAGAAAAGAGATGCAAAGCATCTCGCTAGTCCCCCGGGGGTCACCCCGGTCGCCGAAGGCAGCCCTTGGTACTTGGATATGTCTAATTAAAAAGCGATTAGTATGCCCATTTAATGTAGATTGAACCCCATGTATATCCGCCACCGAATGAGGCTAGAACTAGGTTATCACCGGGTTTAAGCTGATTCTCATAGTCGCTTAGGCACAGTGGAATTGTTGCACCTGTAGTATTTCCTAGCCTATCGATATTTATCATACACTTATCTCTTTCGATACCCATACGATGTGCTGTAGCGTCAATAATACGAAGATTTGCTTGGTGAGGAACGAGGTATCTTATATCATCTGATGTAAGGTTATTTCGCTTCATAATCAACTCAGCCACATCAGCCATATTAGAGACAGCTGCTTTGAATACATGCTGTCCATCTTGAGTTATTGTGTGCCAGTTATCGCGTACAGTCTGCTCTGTTGCGGGGTAGCGCGATCCTCCTGCCTTCATACATAGATGTTGGGCGCCCGATCCATCTGAGTGAAGCTCGTGGTCGATGATTCCGTTACCCTCGCTGTTCGCCTCAAGCAGTACTGCTGCCGCACCATCACCGAAGATAGCGCAGGTGTTACGATCATCATAATCGACAATCGATGACATCTTATCTGCTCCAATAACTATGGCGCGTTGAACTGATCCCGTCTCAATAAACTTCGATGCTGTTGTTAGAGCAAAGAGGAAACCTGAGCATGCTGCCGACATGTCGTATGCAAATGCATTTTTACAACCTGTCTTGTCCGCTATGAGGTTTGCTGTAGATGGGAAAAGCATATCCGGAGTTATAGTTGCGCATATTACTAAGCCAACTGTTAATGGGTCAATACCACTCTTTTCGATGAGCTGTTGTACTGCATTGATACCCATATAAGAGGTTCCTACCCCATCGCCTTTGAGGATATGACGTGTTTTGATTCCGATTCGTGTCATGATCCACTCATCGGAGGTCTCTACTCTCTGGCTAATCTCCTCATTGGTGAGGATGTAGTCGGGCAGGTAGCTGCCTACTGCTGTTATGGCAGCATTGATTTTTCTCTCCATAATAGTTTGTTCTAGATGGATACCGTCATTACAGATACCCATTGGTTTGTACTCTTCTCTTATTTGAGTGCCTCTGTGATGCTCTGAACGACCATAGAGGTTATTGTCCTTTCCGTCGATGTAATCATACTTGCTATAGCGCGAGCAGATGAGCTGCCGTGACCAATTATTACGGGTGCTTTGACTCCTAGAACAGGTGTACCACCAACATTCTCGTAGTTCATCGCACTCCAGAATGGACTCTGCTCAGCTCCTAGGGCTTTGTTTATACGGTAGAGACCCTCGACCATCTTAAGGATTGTATTACCAACAAAGCCATCGCATACTACTACATCAGCGATCTTTGATGTAAGCATATATGAACTCTCTACATTTCCGACGAAGTTGTAGCCGTTCTGCTCTTTCATTAGTGTGTGAGCAGCCTTTGCTTGTGCATTACCCTTCGCCTCCTCTTCGCCGATATTTAGTATTGCTACTCTAGGGTTCTTATAACCATATACCTTTTCAGCATATATAGATCCTAAAAGACCATATTGAGCCAATACATCAGGCTTACAATCTACATTTAGTCCCACATCGAGTAGGACAATGGGGTTGCCCGTGATTGATGGTAGAGGTGATGTTATTGTAGGGCGAATTACACCCTCAATCACACCTATCATCTGCATCGATCCGACCATCATCGCCCCTGTGCTACCAGCACTAGCGAATCCATCTATCTCCCCCTTTGCCAATGCCTCAAAACCTCGGACGATACTTGAATCGCTCTTTGAGACGAAGGCTTTTGCAGGATGGTCACCCATCTCTATTACTTGGGTTGTATGGACTATGTCGACTCTGCTCGGCTCTACTCCATATTCAGCTAGGTGTATGTTGATCTGCTCGCTATCGCCATAGAGGACGATGCGAGAGTCGTTGCCAATTAGATCGAGAGCGATTGCTACTCCCTCGATAACTACTTTAGGGGCGTTGTCGCCACCCATTGCGTCGATACCAATCTTTAGCATAGTTAAACTCTGTTAGAACCATCGAATAGATGTGTTATCATCAATGATTCAGTGAAAAATACGAAAACACAAAGACTCTCCACACCGATCTCACACCTCTAGGGCGCGGATAGTGGAGAGAGGTTATTTGTCTTTTATTACTTCTGTTCGCGAAGATAATTTTATCTCTTCACGAAATATAGTGCGCTACTCAGCGCTCTTGTCAATCGCTAGTTTACCGCGGTAGAACCCACACTCTGGGCATACGCGGTGGTATAGTGTTGCTGCACCACAGTTTGAGCAAGCTACAACTGTTGGTACTACCGCTTTGTAGTGTGTACGTCTCTTGTCGCGGCGTGTTGAAGAGATTTTGTGTTTAGGATGTGCCATCTTCTTTCTCTATGTATTTTACGTTAATTTACTATTTCATTTTAGCCTTCAAGGCTCTTAATTTCTCTAATTGCTCTTCGGGTAGTGCTGATAGCTCCTCCTCTTCACTCCCCTCGCTTCCTCTCTCCTCACTCTCTCCTACCAGAACCTCGCTCTCACCCTCTCCCACTTGCGCCTCTGTTCCGGCTAGGTAGCTTGCCACCTCGGGGTTGCAGTTGGCTATATCTTTGTGTACCCTTTGGTAGGGTAGAGAGATTATTATGCTCTCGTAGATATAGTGTTTAAGGTCGAGTTGGTCGGTGGTTATCCACATCACCTCACCGTCGAACTCGTTTGCCAACTGCTCATCGTTGGTAAATTTTACCACTAGCGGAGAGTTGAAGTTGATCTCGATCCAGCAGGGGTCTAGACATCTATCACACTCAACCTCTACCCTACCGACGATCTCTATCTGGAGTTGTAGCATTGTCTCGCTTTTGTTGAGTTCGACAACACATATGCACTCTGCATCTGAGATTTCGCAACCTTCATAGGTGGCGAAAAGATCATTGTTGACAGCCATTTTGTAGCTGTGTTCACCTATACTAAGACCCTTGAAGTCAATACTATACGTACCATGTACGTTGGGTTTGCCTCTCATTAACTCTCCTTTTAGTGGGGCAAAGATACGCTTATTTAAGGTAAATACCAAATAAATCGCTCTTTTTTTATTTTTTGGTTACTTTTGTCGCTGCGTTAGGAGTTCTGCCCCCCAATAATTAAAATGCTTCGGTCATATTGAGGTAGTACCCTACACCCTCGATACCCTGTGCTTTTCCTATATCTAGACGAATATTCTTGCGTGGTTGTATCTCATATCTTAGACCTACACCGTAGTTGTATTTCCATCGGGTCCAATCTGCAGGTGTGTTGCCTACGCTACCCGCACCGACCCACGCTACAGCACCGAAGCGGGCTAAGAATTTACCGGCATCGTGTGCTTGCACCGATCCGAATGAGTGTCTATACTCTACTATTCCATATCCTGCCGATTTGTCAGAGTATTGGTTGGAGTAAAACCCTCTTAGGTCGAATGCCGAACCAAAGTATGGTAGCTCAGTGAATGGTATATCTCCAAAACCTATCTGTGCGCGGGTTGTCCACGCTAGGACCGATCGGCGGTGAAATAGCTGTTTGTATTGGCGATACTCTAGATCTAGCAGCTGGTAGTTATATGTGCTTCCAAAATATCGGTCGTATATCTTTGCCGTGGCACTTAGGAGTACTCCTCTGTATGGAGTGGCTATATCGTCACGTGTGTCGTACTGTATCACTCCACCCAGACCGATGTTTGTCGACTTTAGGTATGGGTTGTTCTCTACTATATACTCATTTGTTGCCACACCCTCGCTGAGGTTTATTGAGTTTGTGTAGACTATATCCAACAGTGGACCTAAGAAGAAAAAGGGTTTCACCTCCCATACAAATCTATTGTAGAGGTCGAAGCTGCGATTATCGTATGCTGTTGTGTTATCTCCTCGTGGGGTCGTCTCTCCCGCCTCTATACCTACGCCGTAGAAGTGCGCTGGCTCCATTCGGAATGCATATTTGGAGTATATTCTGAATTTGTTCTCGTTGAAGAAGAATGTTCCCGATCCTGCCAATACAAATGTACCGTTGATGGTTATTGCCGCCCCCATAGGTAGGAATGAGCGGTATGATACAGAGTCCTCTTGGTTCATCTTAAAACTTAGAAGCACCGCTCCACCTATTCCTAGCGATGCATCGGGGGTGTATGAGGGACCTCCTAGCACCGATGTCCATACCTTTTTATGTGCGCGTATAGAGTCACGTTTTATCTGTTTTGCGCTCTTTTGTATCACTGGTGTCGATGTTGAAGTAGAGGCTTCTGTTGTCGACTGAGCCTCTGTCTGTTGCGCCACTGCTGTAGCTGTGCATAGCGCAATGATGGCTATTGTTGTGGATATAAACCTTGTTAATTTCACCTTGATATTATTTTGATATTATTTTGATTTTGCAAAAATAGGTAAAATAGTTCGATAAAATTTCATATTAATGAAATATTTATGCTATTTTTGTGGAGTTATAACGACTTGATTTAATGATTGGCAGATTAAAATTGGCTCTTGAGGCGGCAATAGCTGCGTCAAGGGATATTATGATGATATATAACGATCCCAATTCCGACTTTGGTATCGAACGTAAAGCGGACAACTCCCCACTAACTCGTGCAGATGTTGCAGCGCATAGGGTCATCAGCTCTATGCTCGTTGCAAGTGGCGTGCCGATTTTGAGCGAGGAGGGTCGATCGATACCCTTTGCTGAGAGGAGCGAGTGGGAGAGACTTTGGGTTGTTGACCCTATTGATGGGACTAAGGAGTTTATCAAACGCAATGGGGAGTTTACCGTTAATATCGCACTCGTTGAGGCGGGAGTACCTACCTTGGGTGTGATCTATGCCCCTGCATTGAAGGAGTTATATTTCGGATGTTCGCAGTTGGGGGCATTTAAGCTGAGTATAGATGATGAGACGATGGGGGTGGAGCAGATTATGGAGCTTGCTACACCGCTAAGCATTGATAATAACCCTGAGCGCTGTACCGTAGTGGCATCGCGCTCGCATCTCAATGCCGAGACTGAGAGCTTTATCGAGAGGCTAAGGGGCGAGGTTGGTGATGTTGAGTGTGTATCGAGAGGTAGCTCGCTGAAGATATGTCTTATTGCTGAGGGTAGTGCAACGGTCTATCCACGCTACGCCCCAACGATGGAGTGGGATACCGCGGCGGGAGATGCTATCCTTCGCTCACTGGGTGGTGGTGCCGCCTTGGTGGAGGCTGGTAGCGGTGAGCCGCTGAGATATAATAAAGAGGATCTGTTGAATCCTCACTTTATAACACGTAAATAGGGTGTAAGATGTATATGGATCCTTCATCATTGATGGTCGTCCTTGGGATGGTTGGGGTCATCTTGATCCTAATCTTTGACAAGATGCGTCCGGGTTTCACCCTCTTTGTGGGTGCGCTGTTCTTTGCCGTTACCGGGGTTATATCGACAGATGAGCTTCTTGATGGATTTGCGAATAAGAGTGTGGCGACAATAGCTATCCTCTTCTTGATTGGTGAGGGTGTGCGACAGTCGGGGTCGTTGAGCTATGTCATGCGAATGATGTTGCCTAGACGCAAGAGATATGTGGGGTGGTTGATGGCTCAGGTGCTTCCATTTATCGCGATGATCTCATCGGTGATGAACAACACAGCGGTGGTGATTATCTTTGCACCAATATTTAAGAGGTGGTCAGAGCGGTTGGGTATATCGCCTACAAAGGTCTTAATACCGCTATCGTACGCTACAATCCTCGGAGGTATGTGTACACTGATCGGCACATCGACAAATATGGTTATCAATGGAATGATGACTGAGTCGGGATTTAGGAGTCTGTCGATGTTTGAGATTGGACAGGTGGGTGGTGTGATTGCCGTTGTGGGTCTTATATATATATGTGTATTGGGGAATAGGTTGTTGCCCAATGGTGCAAGTACCGAGTCGATTGATCTTGGCGATGGTGCCGAGAGGGTGGAGGTGATTATCGCCTCGCGCTTCCCGGGGTTGAATAGCCGCTCAAAGGAGTTTGATTTTCAACGCCACTATGGAGCTAAGATTATGGCTATCAAACAGCGTGGAATGTATATCCGTAGCACTATTGAGGAGCATATCTTTGAGGAGGGCGATACGCTTGTTTTGGAGGCTGATAGCGCATTTACTAAGACATGGAGAGGGTCGAGTGCCTTCTTTGTAGTGTCGAGCAATAGTGAGGATGAGACACCTCGCATACCTATGACTAACCGTAAATGGCTGGGGGTTAGCCTATTGATATTTTTGTTGTGTGGCTCGCTCTTGGGTGAGATTGTTCAACGAGGTACGGGCGCTAGCTTTGATATACTGCTCTGGATCTCGGTGATAATGGTGATAATGGCGGTGACGAAACTCTTCCCGGCGAAGAGGTATACAAAGTTTATCTCATGGGATATTCTGGTCGCTATCGCCTCGGCATTTGCTATTAGTCGTGCTATCGCAAACTCAGGATTGAGCGATCTGATTGCGGAGTGGATAGTTAGTATCACACTCTCATGGGGCGCTATTGGGGCTATGGCGGTGCTGTATCTGGTTACGATGCTGCTAACGGAGTTAATAACAAATAATGCTGCGGTGGCGATTAGCTTTCCTGTAGCTGTTGCATTGTCAAATAGGTTGGGTGTCGACCCAATGCCAATGTTTATTGCTATCTCGATAGCTGCATCGGCTAGCTTCTCGACACCGATAGGTTACCAAACAAACCTTATTGTGCAGGGTATTGCGGGGTATCGATTTGCAGACTATTTGAAGATAGGTCTGGGACTCAACCTGATCGCCTTTGTGGTGTCGATGTTGTTGATTCCTAGGATTTGGAGTTTTTAAGAGATTATTATAAGATGAGTAATAACAATGAAATTTATCCTATATTTGATAGGATGTTAACTAGGGAGGATCGCGAGGCACAGCTGAATCAGCGTGCAGCGATGATCTGGTTGACAGGTCTTTCAGGTTCAGGAAAGAGTACCTTAGCGATCGCTCTGGAGCGTGAGCTTTACAGACGAGGATTTCTCTGTAGGATCTTGGATGGAGACAATATTCGTACAGGTATAAATAAGAATTTAGGCTTCTCACCTGAGGATAGATTGGAGAATATCCGCCGTATAGCGGAGATAGGGAGGCTCTTTGTCGAGAGCGGAGTGATTACAATTTCGGCATTTATCAGCCCTACGGAGCAGGTTCGCGGCATTGCCCACGAGATCATCGGGGAGGATGATTTTCTGGAGGTCTATGTCAGCACCCCTATTGAGGAGTGCGAGAGGCGTGATATTAAGGGTCTCTATAAAAAGGCACGCAGAGGGGAGATCAAGAACTTCACCGGAGTGTCGCAACCCTTTGAGGCGCCATCTAACCCCACCGCAACTATCGACACTACAAACATCACCGTTGAGCAGGGGGTCGAGCAGCTGCTAGAGATCATCATTCCACGAATAACATTAGAGTAAAATAGAAAAACAATAGATATAATGAAAGGTATTGATAAACACAGATTGAGCCACCTTCGTGAGTTGGAGGCGGAGTCGATTCAGATCATCCGTGAGGTGGTTGCAGAGTTCCAGAACCCTGTGATGTTGTACTCGATAGGTAAGGACTCATCGGTGATGGTGCGCCTAGCTGAGAAGGCTTTTGCCCCCGGACGACCACCATTCCCATTGATGCATATCGATAGTAAGTGGAAGTTTGGTGAGATGATCGACTTTAGAGATAACTACGCTAAGGAGCATGGTTGGGATCTGATCGTTGAGTATAACAAGCAGGCTTTTGAGGCGGGTGTAGGACCATTCACCCACGGCAGCAAGGTGCATACCGACCTGATGAAGACTCAGGCTCTGTTGGGCGCTCTCGATAAGCATAAGTTCGATGCAGCCTTTGGAGGTGCTAGACGCGATGAGGAGAAGTCACGTGCTAAGGAGAGGATATATTCATTTAGAGATAAGTTCCACCAGTGGGATCCTAAGAACCAGCGCCCTGAGTTGTGGGATATTTATAACGCTAGGGTTAATGTCGGTGAGTCGATACGTGTATTCCCACTGTCGAACTGGACGGAGCTAGATATATGGCAGTATATCCGTCTGGAGCAGATACCTATCGTCCCTCTGTATTACGCTAAGGAGCGTCCTGTAGTTGAGCAGGGTGGTAACTTGATCTTGGTTGATGATGATCGTATGCCTAAGGAGTTGGCAGATCAGGCGCAGATGCGTATGGTTCGTTTCCGTACTCTGGGATGCTACCCATTGACAGGTGCTGTGGAGTCTGATGCAGCCTCTATCGAGAGTATCGTTGAGGAGATGATGACAACAACGAAGAGCGAGAGAACAACCCGCGTGATCGACTTCGATCAGGACGGAAGTATGGAGCAGAAGAAGCGAGAGGGATATTTTTAAAAAAAAAGCTATGACAGAATTAAGCATAAATGAGTTCCTCGATAGGGACGAGAAGAAAGATATGTTGCGTCTATTGACCGCGGGGTCGGTGGATGATGGTAAGTCGACCTTGATCGGACGACTACTCTTTGATAGTAAGCGACTCTATGAGGATCAGCTAGATGCTCTGGAAAGAGATAGTAAAAAAGTGGGTAATGCGGGTGATAATATCGACTACGCACTGCTGCTCGATGGTCTGAAGGCTGAGCGTGAGCAGGGAATCACAATCGATGTGGCGTATCGCTACTTCTCAACTAACTCACGTAAGTTTATCATTGCAGACACCCCCGGTCATGAGCAGTATACTCGCAATATGATTACGGGAGGATCGACCGCCAACTTGGCAATTATCTTGGTCGATGCACGTACAGGAGTGATTACACAGACTCGTAGACATACATATCTGGTCTCGCTGCTCGGTATAAAGCAGGTTGTGTTGGCGGTAAACAAGATGGACCTCGTAGATTTCTCACAGGATCGTTTCAATGAGATTGTTGCGGAGTATATCGCCTTTGCAACGGAGTTGGGTATAGCAAATATCAACCCTATTCCATTGTCAGCACTCTTGGGAGACAACGTTGTTGATAAGTCGGATAAGATGAACTGGTATGAGGGTCAGTCGCTGTTGGATTTCTTGGAGAGCGTTGAGATCTCGGGTGATCGCAATATGTCTACCTTCCGCTTCCCCGTTCAGTATGTGTTGCGCCCTAACCTCGACTTTAGAGGTTTTGCTGGTCGCGTAGCCTCGGGAGTTGTTGCTAAGGGTGATGAGGTTGTCGCTCTGCCATCGGGTAGACGCTCAAAGGTTAAGGGAATCCATGTCTATGAGGGTGAGCGCGAGGAGGCTTTTGCCCCTGAGTCGGTGACCATCACGCTGGAGGATGAGATCGACTTGAGCCGTGGTGAGATGTTGGTACATGCCGATAATCAACCTATGATGAGCCGCCACTTCGAGGCGATGGTTGTCTGGATGGATGAGGAGCCGATGGATAGAGATAAGAAGTTCTTCTTGAAGCAGACTACACAGATGACTCGTGCGCAGATCACAGGAATCGACTATCGTGTGGATGTAAATACACTAGACAAGTTGCCTTGTGAGAGCATGATGCTCAATGAGATTGCTCGTGTTAAGTTGGCTACAAATAAGGTTTTGATCTTCGACAAGTATAGCGAGAATCGCAGCTGTGGATCGTTCATTATGATCGACCCAATTACAAACAACACCTCTGCTGTGGGAATGATTATCGACTCTCTTGGTGAGGGTGCTGGTGAGAGTTCTGTTAGTGCAGCTAGCTATAGTGTTGCTAGCTCGAATGAGGCGATGGATCTACGCGATAAGTTGGTAAAGGCGGGCGAGAGCGTTGTTATTATCGATGTTGAGGAGTTGAATGATGAGCAGACTGCTAAGGTTTGCGAGAAGATCGTAGCGCAGGAGATCCACGCAATTGGAGTCCTAAAGGGTTAAAAGAATGGAGTTTAGTAAACTGCCGGTAAACACCCTCGTTGGGTCAGATTGGAAGAGCTACAGAGCGGTTGTTAAGGGGCGATTGGTCGAGCCTAAGTATCGAACTAAGTATCGTTTAACCACCTTTCTGTGCTGGGTAATTAACCTACTCCGCCCGATAGAGAATCTGAAGTATCGCTGCAAGGTTAAGAAGATGACCATCGATAAAGATCCGCTCTTTGTCCTTGGGCATTGGCGCAGCGGAACAACATATGTGCATAATGTGTTGACGTGTGACAATAGTTTTGGCTATACAACAACCTACCAGACAGTATTCCCAAATGTTATGCTCAGCATGAAGTGGCTGTTCAAGAGCGTCATGGGAAAGGTGATGCCGAAGAATCGTCCGCAGGATAATATGGAGCTTAGCCCCGACCTACCTCAGGAGGAGGAGTTTGCACTCTCGGGGATGATGCCCTATACCTACTATAACTTCTGGTTCTTCCCGAAGGATATGGCGGAGTATTGCGATAGGTTCTTGATGATGAATATGAGTGCAGAGGAGAAGGCGGTCTTTGCAGAGCAGTTCCGCAAGATGGTTAAGTTGTCGATGAATGACACAGGTGGTGAGAGGTATCTATCGAAGAATCCACCACACACAGCTAGGGTAAAGGAGATCTTGGAGATCTTCCCAAATGCGAAGTTCATCTACCTGATGCGTAACCCCTATACGGTCTTTGAGTCGACAAGAGGGTTCTTTACTAAGACACTCAAATCGTTGCAGCTGCACGACATCTCGGATGAGGAGCTAACGGCAGGGTTTGTGGATGTCTATGCAAAGATGTATGATAAATACCAGCGCGAGAAGGGGCTGATTCCTGAGGGCAACCTTATTGAGGTTAAGTTCGAGGATTTTGAGGCTGATGCTGTTGGTATGACTAAAAAGATATATGATGAGCTGTCGTTAGGTGACTTCGAGCGCGTTCGACCAGCTGTGGAGAGCTATGTAGGTGTGAAGAGAGGGCATAAGAAGAACCGCTATGACTACGCAGCGGATGTGGTTGAGACGGTCAATAGTCGTTGGGGCGATGCACTGAGTGACTGGGGATATGAAGTTTTAAAATAGAGTAATGGAGACAACAAGACAACAGAAGGTTGCAAAGCAGTTGCAGCGCGACCTAGCAGAGATACTACAACGTGAGTGTGGCGAACTATTCAAGGGGCTACTCTTGACAGTTACAGCCGTTAGAGTATCGCCCGACCTTGGCTATGCAAAGAGCTATATCAGCGTCTTTCCCTTTGAGAGGGGCGAGGAGGTGATGGCTAAGTTGGAGCAGAACAACTGGATGGTACGTAAACTTCTAGGTGGCAGAATTAAGCATCAGCTAAAGGTTGTCCCCGAGTTGGAGTTCTTTATCGACGACTCTCTGGAGTATATCGAGGGAATTGAGCGAGCAATTAAGGAGTAGATAGATAGGAGTGAGGACAATCCTGCTCATAGCTAAACGTTATCTCTTTAGTCGAGGTTCACATTCGGTGGTCAATACGATCTCGGCTGTGAGCCTCGTCTCATTGATGCTGCCTGTTGCCGCGGTAATCATTCTCCTCTCTATCTTCAATGGCTTTGGCTCATTGGTTGAGGTGCTTAATGGGGCTACGAGTAGTGATGTGACTGTTCAGCTGCGTAGGGGTAACCACTTTGCTATGAACGATATTGATGTTTCGCAGTTGCGGGCTATCTATGGCGTAGAGTCACTCTCGTTTGTCACTGAGCAGACGGTGATGGTTGAACATCGATCAAGGGCTATTGTTGTGACGCTTAGGGGTGTGGATGAAGAGTACTCTAGTGTGGTCGATATTGAGGGGTTCGTTGGTGTTGGTAGCTTTGGAGGGGATGACGATAGCTGGATTGTCCTAAGTGGATCGATGCCCTATCAGCTAGGTATAAGCCGGCTGAGCGATGGTGAACTTACACTCTACTCATTACGTACGGGTCGTCTACAGAGTTTTATGCCTCTGCCTAACTTCCATTCGCAACATGGTGAGGTGAGTGGCGTAGTCTATATCGATGAGGAGCATGACCAACGTTATGGATACACATCACAGAGTGCGCTAAATCAATTGTTGGGGCGCGAGGGTGTAGCTACGAAGCTACTGTTTAAGGTCGACCGGTCGCGCGAGAGCGAGGTGATACAATCTATTGAGAGGGTTGTGGGTGGTGAGTATGAGGTGTTGAGTAGAGTAGAGCTTAACTCTACGCTATTTGAGGTGGTTAAGTATGAGAAGTATGCGATTATGATTATTGCTCTTCTGGTTATCTCATTGGCAGCCTTTACCTTGATGGGAGCTGAGACAATGCTTATTGTTGAGCGCCGACGAGATATATCTACCCTAGCGATGTTGGGCTTATCTCAGAGCTATCTCAGAGGGGTCTTTGTGTTGTGGGGGGCAATTATTGGCTCTATATCTATCGTTGTGGGGCTGATACTAGGTGTGGGTGTGTCGCTGATGCAGCAGCATTTAGAGCTGTTGATGCTTCCTGTCACCTCTACTATGGCGATGGCATATCCTGTTCAGGTTCAGTTGGGTGATATATTATATGTGGTGTTGGTCTCTGGAGGTGTGACAATGATATTGAGCTATGTTGTGGCTCGGGTTTTAATAGTGAAAGAAAGATAAGATGAGTTTATTAAGGTATTATATATTTTTTATCTCGGCGTTAGTTGCTGCCATGACATGTGGCGGCTGTAGAGGACGTACTACAATAAGTGACGATGTGTTGGCACGTATATTTCACGATGCCTTTCTCTCTAATGCCTATGTGACAACATACTCACTAAAGCTCGACTCACTGCGTCTATATGAGCCGATATTCAATAGCTATGGCTATACGACTGAAGATGTGCAGTATACACTTGGTAATTTTGCTATGCGTAAGAGTGCTAGATTGGGTGATGTTGTAGAGTCGGCAATCTCGATGTTGGAGCGTCGAGGGGTGCAGCTTGATAAGGAGGTGGCTATATTGGATAGAGTCGATGAGATTGTCAAAGAGCGCGCTGATGAGATTGTGCTTGGTGATTCATTGATTAGTGTCACCAAATTAGAGGATACGACTAGGCTGCAACTTGCTATTAACCATCCGCGTCAAGGACTCTATCGTATGAAGCTAGAGTATAGCATCTCATGTCCAGATGTACCTGCAGTTTTTCGTATGGAGTGGCGCTCTGAGTCGCTCCTCACTGGTGAGGCGGCAGATGGAGGAGACTCTGTTCTGGTCCGCACAACTAGAACGACACAGATGCGTAAGGCTAAAAGTCAGAAGCTAGAGTCGACACTAAATGTTGGCGATAGTATCGATCGTGTTGTTATTGAGCTTGTTAAGAGCAAGGGTGTGAAGAGTGATCCTAATATTGAGATTGCCAACCTTACCATTATGCGCGAGCCATCTAAGGAGGATGCATCTATGGAGATCTTTAACCGTATTGTAGATATAAATATCTTTAGTGATGAGCTGCTCTTCGCGAAGGATAGCCTCTAACTATCTGGCTCATAGGGGAGAGCTGATAGCTAACCCTGTTGTTGAACTCTCCGATGATGGAACTATTCTCTCTGTGGAGAGTTACGAACCACACCAATTAGATCGTCTTGAATCTACAGAACACTACTCGGGCGTGATGGTCGCGGGGATGGTAAATGCACACTGTCACCTCGAACTCTCATATCTGAGGGGTGTGATACCTCCTCATTGTGGCTTTGCTGGCTTCGCTGCCGGCATGTCAACAAACAGAACACTCTTTAGCGATCAGGAGCGACTATCTGCTATCTATAGCGCTGATCGTGAGATGCAGCGTGGCGGTGTGGTTGCAGTAGCCGATATTCTCAATGGAGATAGCAGCTATGTTGTTAAGAGTGATAGCGCTATTGAGTATTGTAACTTTGCTGAACTCTTTGGTCTGCGCTCTGTCGACACATCAGCGATTGATGGACTTCTTAAATATCCCTCTACCTACCCCACTCCCCATTCGCTCTACTCACTAAATGATGAGGTGCTTAAAGATGTTGTCTCTATAGGCGATGCCCCCCTATCTATCCACTTTATGGAGAGTGAGGGTGAGGGTGAGCTGTTTCATCGCAGGGGAGTACTCTATGAGTGGTTTGAACGAGTTGGTTTCGAGTGCGATTTTCTCCACTATGATTCGCCTGCACATCGGTTAATTAGCCTCGTTCCACCAGAGAGGAGCGTGATGCTGATTCATAACTGCTGTGTTACTCAACACGATATAGATCTTATTATGAATCACTTTACCGCACCGGTCTATTGGGTTATATGCCCCCGCTCTAATAGCTATATCTCTGGTCTCAAGCCGCCGGTCGATCTGCTGAGACGAAATAATCTTACAATCTGTGTAGGTACAGACTCTTTAGCATCAAACAGCTCTCTATCTCTTCTTGATGAGCTTAAGTCCATTGACTCTACAGCCACGTTAGCTGAACAATTGATGTGGGTGACTGCCAATGGAGCATCAGCTCTATCACTACCCCATCTTGGAGATATAGAGGTGGGCAAACGCCCGGGGATTAATATCATCTCACCTACCGGCTACACCCTAAGATCTATCCCTTAAAACATCTTAAAAACAGCATTAGTAACAAGTCTAGAATATCTTATTGTTGTCCGGTAAGAATTCAGGCTATCTGTGTATGTGACTATTTCAAATAAGATAGATGTTCGTTGGCAAATAAGGGCTTGATTCTTGGTATTTCGGATTTGGGTGAAAACACGAAGTGTTTGTAAAATTTTGGGTATCAATAAATTATCCAAATTTATTTGAGATAATTCATTGATACCCAAAATCTTAGAGCGTAGCTCTAAGCCCAAATCCGCAAGGGAAATTAGCTCCGCGGGGAGCACCCCGCCGCCGCCCGCGTAGGGCAGCCCCCGGCTTTATCGGAGAGCAATTAACGAAGCGAAGTATAACAGTAGGGAGACTGTGCGGCAGCTACACGTTGGCAACCCGATAGCCGTAGTCAACTGCCGCACCATCCCCCTCTCTACTTTTTCTTATCGTATTCAGCGCGTCTTTGCTTCATCTCTTCGAGTGCTTTTTGTTGTGCAGCCTCCTTCTTCGCATCATGCTTAGCGCGATATGCGGGGACTAGTGGGTCTCCCGCTTTACGAGGCTCTTTGAGGTGTCCTCCGGTATTGAACTGCTGATTATTTGGTAGCCCCTGCTCACCTGCACCCTCCTTCATCATTGCGATAAGCTCATCGAGGTGGTCTGTATATACCCCTCTAGGGTTACAGTTATTCTCCTTACATATTGCTGCTGCCATACCTACAACCTCACCGAGCATACCTGTAGTACGCATTACGCGTATTGTACCAAGAGCCATGTGGGTAACTGAGATATTACGTCCTGCCATAAATAGGTTCTCGACATTGCGTGAGTAGAGACAACGATAAGGCACAGGATACTCATATATCAAGTGGTGCTTAGCGATCGATTTAAACTCCGCATCAGGGAAGTTAACACTATTCACAGGGTCGGGATAGTGAAGATCGACAGACCATGTTGAGGCTGCCGTACCATCGGGATAGACTGTATAATCGATAACATCATTACCAGTGAGGATATAGTCACCCATCAATCGGCGGCTCTCACGCTTTCCAGCGACATATGCCACCCACTCCAATGAGCGATTAGCATAGTCAGCTTTGTTGCTAGCCTCGTTCTTAAGGAACGACCAGTTAGAGAAGATCACCAACATTCCATAGTCACGAATACGCTCGAAATCTGTCAACTGGTTAAGTTTAGCTCCAGCCTCCCATGTCCACTCACCCATAGTTACATCCTCCTTGCTCACCTCATCGAAGTTAACACCATACTTAACGATTGGGAATGTACTTGGCTTGCCATCATCCTCAGAGTACCACTGTACCGATGAACCCATCACCAACATATCAGCCACCTCGGGGGCATCATACTCATTAAATTCAGACTTTGCCTCGCGACCCATACGGAAGTCAGCACCAGCCAACCCTCCAACTGTTCCGTCACCTGTACAGTCGACAAATAGTGGAGCCTCAAACATTGTCTCTATACCGCTCTCGATATGCTCTGAGATCACCGCTTTGATCTTCGATCCATCCATAATCACACGAGTTAGACGGTTGCTTGCATAGAGGGTGATATTGCTCTCTGCATCTATCCACTCCTGCTTGCGATCATCCTCATAGTTCTCTGCTGGCTCGGCATTACCTCGTTTAGTATGTCCAAACTCCTTAATTAAATTTCCGAGATTTTTGTATGGACCAACCTCGATACGACCACCAAGGTGGACACGTATCTCAGCGCTATTACAACCACCCAACACCGGACGGTCATTTATAAGAGCAACCTTAAGACCGTTACGTGCTGCCGACACCGCAGCACACATACCAGCGATTCCAGCACCCGCTACAACAAGGTCATACTTCTCAGCCACCTTAGGCTGGCAAGGCATACCCTTAAGTTCCCTACGGAATGCTGTCAATGCCTCACCACAACATGGCGGTGCTACATTCTCCTGAGAGAAGTATATAGCGTCGCAACGACCATTAAATCCAGTGAGATCGTGCAGCGTTAGCGAATGTTTACCTTTAGCAAGGTTTGCCTGTCCGACATACTGCCACATCCACCTATCACCCTCGACACCCAATGTAGGGTCAAAGGTCCTGCCATCTACCGAGAGCTTAAACTTTCCGGGACCCTCACCTTTATGCCATACCGATGTCCAGTTAAATGTGCGGAGGTAGATGTGATAATCACCACTCTCAGCGACATCAAACTGAGTTGATGCATCCTCAACAGCTATACCCATACCGTGAGCCATAAGATAGGGTGAACCCATAAGATCCATAAATTGCTGGTCGACAACCCAGCCACCTTTATTGTCGAAGCTCTCTGCCTCAACCATAAACGAGCTGCTCTGCGGGCTGCAGGCTGCGAAAAGTGCTACTACGGCACTCAATGCAAATAATCTAAGTTTATTCATTTTATTAGTTATTAGTTTAAAAATCGAGTGAAACATGCATATTAAATGAGTGTGCATCCTCTGCTGCGCCACGGTAATCTGCTATCTGGTCGGTAGCTAGGAATAGAGTTGTTGGTCGACCATCCTCAATCAACAGCTGAGGGCGTTCAAGGTGGCTATATTTCACCACCTCACCATCACTCCACGTAACCTCAAGCGTAGAGACAAGTGGGTTGGGTGCTGGCGCCCAATCGACACCATTCTCCGAGATAAAGAGAGCCAATGACTGCCCCTTGCCGGTGAAGCTACCATGCATATCCTTCACTATAGCGTAGTACTTATCACCCTGTAGCCATACATAGGGGTCCTCAGCAGGGAAGTGCGAACCCTCAGCAGTGAATATAGGTTCATTAAATTTTTTGAATGGACCTATAGGTGAGTCAGAGATGGCATAGAGATGGCAGACAGGACCTCCTCCGGGGAGTTTTTTCTGCATTGCCACCGCCTTATATATCATCAGGTAGCGACCATCCTTCATCTGTGTAACCGATGGGTTTGAGACCATCAATGCATCGTGAGCCGATTGATCCTCATGATTTATATCAATCAGCGGAGTGTCGAAACGTCTCCAAGGACCATTAAGTGATGATGACTCTACAACACCAATACGTTGATTATTGCGATGCGACCAATTGAATTTGGTGTATGTTGCCACCCCATCACCTGTATTTGCCGAGTAGTATATATAGTACTTATCGCCAAATCTCTTTACCGTAGGGTTGTGGATACTCAATCCATCCCAACGATCTTTATCTGATGCTGTGAGGACAACCTCCTGAAATTGATATGGACCCGTAGCACACTTACTTGTTGCATGGGCAATCTCCGAGTGGGTAAGCCACGCAAGAAAACCCTTATCCTTGCGCCAACGCGAGTAGAAGATATGATAGATACCGTCATCACCCTTTATAGGAGATGCTCCCCAAGTAAAGTACTCATCAGACTCCATCACCGATGATCGTTGAGTAGGTTTCATCCGCCCCTGAAAATCCAAAGGATCAGGAAGCGGTTGCTGCATAGTGCATGCAGCAAGGTTCATTAAAATTGCTGCTAGGAGAAGTTTTACCATTGTCCAAAGTTTAGTAGTTCAATACAAAGGTAATAACATTCCGATGAATATTGGTGTGGTATAAATGATAAATATTAGGGGGTAAAAGAAAAATTCGCGAATTAGCACGTTGTGCATGTTCGCGAATTACCCTCTAAAACTCAGAAGTAAAGGAGAATTGAATATCTTTAAAGTTATCTTGTGCTAGAGCAAGAGAGTAGCTTGTGTCGGCTAAAAAGACATCACGTCCATGTTTGTCGACCGCCATATTGGTATGTTTGCGCCGTTTGAAGTCGGATAGCTGCTCTGCGTTATCGCTCGTGATCCAGCACGCTTTATATATCGATATAGGGTCCCATCTACACGAAGCACTATACTCATGCTCTAGTCGATACTGGATAACCTCAAACTGCAATGCACCCACTGTACCGATGATCTTACGACCATTGAGGCTAGAGGTAAATAGCTGCGCTACACCCTCATCCATCAACTGATCGATACCCTTGGCAAGCTGCTTGAACTTCAATGGATCGGCATTCTCGATATAGCGGAACTGCTCAGGGGCAAAGGATGGTATACCGATAAACTTCAACTTCTCTCCCTCGGTGAATGTATCTCCGATTGCGAAGCCGCCAGAGTCATGCAGACCCACAATATCCCCCGGGAATGCCTCATCGATCACCGACTTCTTCTCCGCCATAAAGGCTGTAGGCGACGAGAACTTCAACTGCTTGGCACTACGCACATGCAGATAGTTCTTATTCCTCTCAAATTTACCCGAACAGATCTTCAAAAAGGCGATTCTATTGCGGTGGTTAGGGTCCATATTGGCATGTATCTTAAAGATAAATCCGCTCAACTTCTGCTCATTGGGGTCGACCTCACGCGTAGCCGTTGTCGAGAGACGAGGCGACGGCGCAATATCAATAAAGCAATCGAGCAGCTCCCTAACACCAAAGTTATTCACCGCCGAGCCAAAGAATACTGGCGCTAGCTCACCCGCTAGATAGCTATCTCTATCGAATGGATCGTAGACACCCTCAACGATCTCAATATCTTCACGTATCTGTGTAGCGTGCTTAATATCGATATAGCTCTCCAACTCGGGCTGCATAATATCATCGATCTTCACACTCTCAGCAGCGGTCTGACGCTCCTCGCTAGTGAACAACGAGAGGTTACGCTCATAGATATTATAGACACCTTGAAATGATGGACCACTAGAGATGGGGAACGAGAGTGGTCTAACCCTAATCTGCAACTCCTTCTCTATCTCATCAAGCAGATCAAAAGGCTCTTTACATGGGCGATCCATCTTATTAACAAAGACAATCACCGGCGTCTTGCGCATACGGCAGACATTCATCAACTTAAGCGTCTGAGCCTCAACACCCTTAGCACCATCGATAACGATAATCACCGAGTCGACAGCTGTCAATGTACGGTAGGTATCCTCAGCAAAATCCTCGTGACCGGGAGTATCCAAGATATTGATCTTAGCCCCTCGATACTCGAAACCCATCACCGATGTGGCAACAGAGATACCCCTCTGTCGCTCGATCTCCATAAAGTCGGATGTAGCACCCTTCTTAATCTTATTACTCTTCACAGCCCCAGCCACATGAATAGCACCACCGAAAAGCAGCAGCTTCTCGGTGAGTGTAGTCTTA
>JBCQTG010000003.1:0-59505 GCA_047178765.1 Rikenellaceae bacterium
GCTGTATTACTCTCACCAACAACCACAGTGCTATTTGCAGCCAAACCCTCTTTTAGTTCCATTTGAATATATCGTTTTTTTGTTTACTTTTGTATTAAAGTAGTGTAAAACAATTATTGCCATACTTTTAACAGCACTCTTGGAGCGATATTTTTCACTATTAAATCTCAATATAGAATAACTATATTTTCGATTCAATAGCAAAAAATCTCATCTCTAATAGCACTCTTAAAAATACACCAATAATTATTTTACCCTACTTAACGGCAAAGATAGTATTTTTTTTTAGATGCGACAACTCCTACTATATATATTAATCACAACCTCACTAATTGCACACTCTGCGGAGCGCTGGAGAGGGGCTAAGGTGGTGAGTATAGATGAAGAGTACATGGTTCTCAAAGCCGACCCAATAGTTGTGGTCGGCGGTGTTAACCTGCGCAAATATTGGCGGCTAGTAAACTCAGTAAAGAGGGTCTACCCCATAGCTCGTAGCGCACAACTAAAGCTACAAGCGATGGAGGATCAACTACTTAAGGCAAAGAGTGATCGCGAACGCAAAGCGATAGTAAAGAGCATATACAAAGAGATAAAAGAGGAGTACACCCCTATCCTGCTCAAGATGAGCATCACCGATGGACGTGTGCTTATTCGCCTTATCGATCGCGAGACGGAGCATACGGCATTCAACCTGCTCAAAGATTTCAAGGGTGGATTAACCGCCTCATTCTGGCAGGGTATAGGGCGTATCTTCGGTCACAACCTCAAATCGGAGTATGGCTCAACTAACGAGGATCAGATCATTGAGATCATAATCCAATACTACGAGCGTGGTCTACTATAGAGCCACCCTCGATCAGCTCCATCGACATTGGCAGGTAGTATAGCCTACTTCTAATCAACTCCGATAGCCCACTAATAGTCAGAAACTTAACACTATCCTTCTCAGTAGTAACTATCACAGTATCATCATCTATCAGTCGCTCCAATCGAGCCAGATCCCTATCACGATATGAGTAGTGATCGGCATAACTCAACACCTCCACAACATTATACCGCCCCTGCAACTTCTCAACAAAGGGTGCGGGGTTTCCAATCCCCGATAGAGCAACAACCCTCAATCTAGCCGAGTTTGAAAGTTGCGACCCACCAAAAACAGATAGCGGGGTACCGTTAGCTATTCGGGTAAAGACAACAGGCTGAGAGCCATAACGAGACAGCGAGGCTCTGAACTGATCCCGCTCCTGATGTGACAACTTAGGTGAACACTTCGTAACAACAAAGAGATCAGCACGTTTAAGGGCAGATCGGCAATCACGCAGAGACCCCATAGGCATAGGAAAATCCTCCGCAACAGGACGTGTTGAGTCGATAACAACAATATTAAACGCAGGCTGCACATATCGATGTTGAAACCCATCATCCATAACGATCAGGTCGACCTTTGGGGTCATCCTCTCTATCTGCTCGATAGCCTTAACACGTCGCTCACACACCACCACTCTAGAGTGAGGAAATTTACGTTTTATCTGCAACGGCTCATCACCAACATCTAGATAGTCACTCTCCACACTCGCCTCAACATATCCTCGCGTAGCACGCCCATAACCACGCGAGAGCAGCGCCACACTATACTCTTTAGAAAGCTCCTCAATAAGAAGCTCCACGATCGGGGTCTTTCCACTCCCGCCAACTGTAATATTACCCACACAGATAGTTGGGGTAATAAAGGTTCTACTACTCAAAACACCCCAGTCAAAGAGTTTATGTCGTATCTTCACCACTGTAATATATATCAGCGCGGGAAGAGCGAAAAGGATTTTTTTTAACATCACAATATTATAGGAACTACACGCAAATATAAAAAAAATCTGCGAAAGAACACCTCTCTAACGCGAAAAATTGCTATATTTGCATCGTTATGAGTTTGAATAGCAAAAATACAAAGATCACTCTTCTTGCCACCCTATCGTGTTTGCTGCTCTATCTCTGTCTAGGCGGCAGAGAGGAGGCTGTGGGCAGCGAGCAACAGAGCGAAGAGAGCGAACAATATGGGTTGACAACCACTAAATCCACTCTCTACGGAGTTGAGACCGATGGTTACAAGGTGATAAAGAGCAAGCTAAAGAGTGGTGAGACGATGAGCAACCTCATGTTGCGTTATGGTCGCACAGCGGCGGAGGTCTACAGACTTGAGGCAGTTGCAAAAGAGGTCTATCCACTGAGAAATATGCGAGCGGGAAACAGTGTTACCAGCTTTGTCACTACAGACTCCATTGGAGTGCAGAGGGTTGAGTATATCGCCTATGAACTCGACCCGATCAACTATGTTGTCTACCAGATGAGGGGTGACACCCTATCGGCATACAGAGATAAGAAGCCTACACGCATAGAGAGAAAGGTAGCCAACGCAACGATAAACTCATCACTCTGGGGTGCAATCATCGAGAGCGGAATGCCCTACTCTGTTGGAGCGGAGCTAGAGAGCGTCTACCAATGGAGTATCGATTTCTTTGGTGTACAGAGGGGCGATAGCTTCACAGTGATCTACGATGAGATCTTCATCAACGATAGTATACCTGTCGGAATGGGGCAGATCCAAGGCGCAAAGTTCACCCAAAACAGCACCTCTCACTACGCAATACCCTATAAGCAGGATGAGAGGCTAGAGTTCTGGGAGGAGGATGGCTCCTCACTCAGGAAGCAGATGCTCAAAGCGCCACTCAAATATACACGCATCAGCTCAAAATTCTCAAATGCTAGACTACACCCTGTGCTGAAGGTCTATAAGCCACACCATGGAGTGGACTATGCAGCACCTATCGGCACCCCCGTACACTCGGTAGCCGATGGTGTGATTACCTATCGTGGCAATAGCGGCGCAGGGGGGAATATGATTAAGATCAAACACCCCAATAGTATCGAGACGGGCTATCTCCACCTAAACAACTTCGCAAAGGGGATAACCAAAGGGGCGAAGGTTAAGCAGGGTGATCTAATAGGATATGTAGGCTCTACAGGCAGATCTACCGGTCCACACCTCGACTATAGAGTGTGGAGCGGAGGTAAACCGATCAACCCACTAACGATACCCCAGCGACCAGTCAAACCGATAAGCGAGGAGAATAGAGCGGAGTTTGAGATGGTAAAGGAGAGAGTTGTGAGGGAGCTAAATGGAGAGCCTCCATTAGAGGAGTATATAGCCTCACTACAGAGCATCTTTAATGTCAAGAATTGGACAATTTAATGATAGATAACAAAATAATCAAGTTTATCGAGAGACACCATCTGCTATCATTAGCAACAATCGATAGCGACGGCTCACCCTATTGCGCCTCGACATTCTACGCCTTTAACGGAAAGACGGAGAGGTTTGTATTCTCTACCGACACCACCACCAAACATGGTGCAAATATCGTAAGAGATGGCAGGGTTAGTGCGACAATAGCACTAGAGACCAAGGTCGTAGGGAAGATCCAAGGTGTTCAGATAGTGGGCAGAGTTGTGGAGTCAGATAACAGCGACAAACTAAGCTACATAGCTAAATTCCCCTACGCCGCAGCTATACCCACACTCCACCTATGGAGTCTCGAACCGACAATGATTAAGTTGACAGATAATAGATTAGGATTTGGAAAGAGGTTAATATGGAACAGAGAGTAGATCCAAAGATAGGGGTAGTTATTGTAGCTGCCGGGAGTGGCAGTCGCATGGGTGGCGAGCTACCTAAGCAGTTCCGCTTCTTAGGTCAATTGCCACTATTAGCCCACTCAATCAACCGCTTTGCTGGGTGCTATGAGCGGGCAGAGATCGTTGTGGTGTTGTCGGCAGATAGAGTTGAGTATTGGAACAACCTTGTCGCTCGACTACCTGTTGCTAACCACAGAGTTGTCATAGGTGGGAGTGAGCGCTTCCACTCGGTGAAGAGTGGCATCGATTCACTCAGCGAGGGGGTAGATATTATCGCGGTACACGATGCTGCACGCCCCTTCACCTCGACTGAATTGATTAAGAGGTGTGTCACAGGAGCTACTGCCGATGGTTCGGCAATCCCAACGGTGGCGGTCAAGGACTCTATCAGACAGATTGACGGCGACACAGCCTCTATAGCTCTCGACCGATCATCACTACGCGCGGTACAGACACCACAGTGCTTCGATGCGGTGGTTCTCAGGAGAGCATATCGGCTACCCTACTCACCACTCTTCACCGATGATGCATCGGTTGTTGAGTCGAGTGGAGAGAGAGTATGGTTGTGCGAAGGTGAACATATCAACTTCAAGATCACCACCGATGAAGATATGGTGGTGGCACAAACGATACTCAAACAGCTACAATAATCAGCCACGAACGGACGTTTAAGTTGAGACAATGATAAGGAGAGTAACTCTACATATAGCCTTTCTCTGCATGGTGGTGCTACTCGACATCGCCCCCTTGTCGGCGCAATATAATCGTGACTACTTCCTCTGGATAAGTCAACGACTACTCATTAAGGAGGAGTATCGAGAGGCGGTCAACAACCTTAACTCACTGATAAGGGTTGATAGTCGCTCCTATGAGGCGTACTTCTTACGAGCGATAGCGAAATACAATATGGGTGATCTTATCGGAGCAGAGAATGATCTAACACAAGCGATAGAGTACAACCCCGTCTACACGATGGCGTATACATATCGAGCAATTGCCCGCTCTCGACTAGGCGACTATGACGATGCTCTGAAGGATTTTGCAGAGGCAATAGAGCTGCGTCCCGACATCCCCGATGCCTACTATAGTCGAGGGGTGACACGACTGCTCAATCAGCAGTTTAAGAGTGCAATAGAGGATTTTAACCTCTTTATCATCCACCAGCCAAAGGTCGCTGACGCATATATAAATAGGGGGTTGTGTTACATCAATCTACGAGATACCGTTGCGGCATATCGCGACTTTGACCTAGCGATATACACCAATACCAAGAGTCCCGAGGGGTATAGTCGGCGCGGGTCATTACTTCTACAACAGAGCAAAAATGAGGAGGCAATAGCAGATCTAAGCAAGGCTATCACCAACGATTCGACACATATCATCTCGCTGTTTAACAGAGCATTAGCACACCACAATACAAATCAATTCGATGCAGCCCTAGAGGATCTCGATCGAGTGATAGCTATCGACTCAACCAACTCACTCAGCTACTTCAACCGAGCGATCATGCTTAGCCAAGTGGGTGATCTGAATAGCGCGTTAGATGACTACAATCAGGTGGCTCACCTCTCGCCAGACAATGTGCTTGTATACTTCTATCGAGCCAATCTACTCTCGCGCTTAGGTGAGATAGAGAGGGCTGAGCGCGACTATAGTCGTGCCATTGAGCTATACCCCGACTTCGCAAATGCCTACCTCATGCGCTCAAACGTGCGCTATCTGCTTGACAATAGCTTTGGTGCGATCAAGGATAAGGAGATAGCTGATCGCAAGATTGCCGACCACCGCTCAAAGCTCAAAGATAGCACATACTCCATCTACTCTGACACGACATATAAGTTTGATAAGCTGCTCTCATTTGACACAAAACTTAGCGGCAGCAGCTTTGTCAACAACTCATCATTAGGCACTAATGGTGACATTGAGCTGATCGATCTATATCGATTTACACTCATCAAACCCGATAGCATCGAGTTTAGCCATCGTGAATATTACGATCCACGTACAGAGAGTATGCTAGCATCGCTCAATATTGAGAACCTTACGCTAGACCACCGAGAGAGCAACCTAACTTCAGAGGAGCTATCGGCAATAGCAAGGGAGGAGAGTATCATACGTTTAGATAGCTGGGATAGTCTACTTCAGGCGGGAGTGGCGCAGAGCCTAATCAAACAATATACATCATCGATCGAGACACTTACACGCGCAATAACGCTCGAACCCAACAACCCCTACCTCTACCTGTGCCGCTCAGCTATACGAGCTAAGATGATTGAGTTCATCAACACAATTGAGAGTACATTCCAGCGCATATCTATAGATAGCGACCCTGCAAATAGGCTCAATAATAGCGTTAAGAGAAATTTCGACTATAGCGAAGCGCTAAGCGACATCGATCAAGCCATAGCACTACACCCCACACTCGCCTACTCGCACTACAACCGCGGAGGTATATTGGTTCTATCAGGAATGTTACCCGAGGCGTATGAAGCCTATACTGAGGCGATAAAGCTATACCCCAACTTTGCTGAGGCATACTACAACCGCGCCGTAGTGCAGATAATGATGAAGGATGTAAACAAGGGAATGATCGACCTATCAAAAGCGGGAGAGCTGGGGGTAGAACGAGTATACGAACTACTACGTAGTTATAGTAAGTAGGTTAATATATAAATAATACAGAGAAATGAAAAGAGTATCAAAGAGCATAACAGAACTGATAGGTAACACACCACTCCTATCACTCACACCAAACAATGAGGCGGTAGCAGAGGTAGTTGCCAAACTAGAGTCATTCAACCCCGGAGGGAGCGTCAAGGATCGCATCGCCGTAGCGATGATCTCAGACCTTGAGAGCAGTGGTAAGCTACCAGCCGGAGGGACAATCATCGAGCCGACAAGTGGAAATACCGGAATAGGGTTGGCAATGGTTGCAGCAGCACGCGGCTACCGATTGATCCTCACTATGCCCGAGACAATGAGCATCGAGCGCCGTAAGCTCCTAGCAGCCTACGGAGCAGAGCTACACCTAACCCCCGGCGCAGAGGGTATGAAGGGTGCGATCAACAGAGCATATCAACTCAATGAGGAGATTGAGAACTCCGTTGTATTGAATCAGTTTGGCAATGGATCAAACCCAACAGCACACTACAACACCACCGCAGAGGAGATATGGAACGACACGGCAGGAGAGGTCGACATCCTAGTTGCCGGAGTAGGCACAGGAGGTACAATCAGCGGCACAGGGCTGAGACTAAAGGAGTTGAAACCAACTATCGAGATTGTTGCAGTCGAGCCAGCATCCTCACCAGTTATCTCTGGCGGTGCTGCGGGAGCGCATAAGATACAGGGTATCGGGGCTGGATTTATACCAAACAACTATAATGGCGATGTTATCGATCGTGTAGTCACCGTGAGCAACGAGGATGCCTTTGCATCTGCACGCTCATTGGCGAAAAAAGATGGAGTCTTAGTTGGAATCTCCTCTGGAGCAGCACTACATGTAGCGAGACAACTAGCCGCAGAGATAGCCAACAAAGGCAAGCTAATCGTAGTCATGCTACCCGACAGCGGCGAGAGATACCTTTCGACTGAACTATTTGAATATTAAACGATGGAGAGTACAATAGCTAAAACAGTAGTGGCTCTAGAGAGCCAACAACGAGATAATAACTGGCGTGTGGTGGGTGCAGCACCCTCTGTCGAGTCACTAACTGAGATTGTCAATCTAATATCAGAGATTATCTTCCCTGAGTATCTCACTGAGTGCAGAGGCGAGATGGTTAGCCACCACCTATCGATCAATCTCAATCGTATATCTAAACTTATCCACGATCAGATTGAGCGCGCAATGAATATCCATAGCGACCAACGTAGAGTAGATGAGATAACAACAAAATTTATCGAGTCTCTACCGAAGATCAAGATGCTGCTCACGACCGATGTGCAGGCGATATACATGGCAGACCCTGCGGCAAGCAGCTATGCAGAGATTGTCTTGTGCTACCCCAATGTTGTAGCGATCACACACCACCGTATAGCCCACAACCTCTACCAACTTGGTGTACCAATCATTCCGAGAATAATATCTGAAGTAGCCCACTCAAAGACAGGCATAGATATACATCCGGGAGCGACAATCGGCAGCCACTTCGCGATCGACCACGGAACAGGAGTTGTTATTGGAGAGACCACAATTATTGGTGAGTGGGTAGTGATCTATCAAGGTGTTACACTCGGAGCGAAGGGGTTCCGCTTTGACGATGAGGGTAATGCTCTCAATATACCGCGCCACCCAATCATCGGCAACAACGTACGAATCTACTCAAACTCATCTATTCTAGGTCGAATAACCATAGGTGATGGCGCTGTCATCGGTGGAAATATGTGGATTGACAAGGATGTTGCACCCAACACAACCATTGTTCGTGAACGGTAATTTACCGTATGATTTTGAATATTTCATCAAATTGATTACATTTGCCCCAATAAACAACAAATAAGATGGATAACACCCAATTAAAGGAGGAGATCGCTAGATTAAAAAAGGAGAAAAACTGCGTAATCTTAGCGCACTATTATACACGAAATGAGGTGCAAGAGGTAGCCGATTTTGTCGGTGACTCACTCGCTCTAGCCCGTGTAGCACAGAGTACAGATGCCGATGCAATCCTCTTTGCTGGTGTTAATTTCATGGCTGAGACAGCTAAAATCCTCTCACCGGAGAAGATGGTTCTACTACCCGATCCCGAGGCTGGTTGCTCACTCGCAGAGTCGTGCAATGCCGCTGATCTAGAGAGATTCCGTGAGCAGAATCCTGACTACACCGTTGTTTCATATGTCAACACAACGGCTGAGGTTAAGGCACTGACAGATATTGTCTGCACATCAAGCAATGCTATTGAGGTTGTCAACTCACTACCGGCAGATGCTAAGATCCTCTTTGGTCCCGATCGCAATCTCGGAGGGTATATTAAGAGTATTACCGGTCGCGAAAACATGGAGGTGTGGAATGGCGCATGCCATGTACACGATCGCTTCTCTATCGACCATCTGCTGCAACTAAAGAGCGAACATCCAAACGCTAAGGTTATCACACACCCCGAGTGCAAACGCTCTATTCAGCTTCTATCAGATCATATAGGCTCTACAGCAGCACTCCTAGAGTATGTACGTACAAGCGGCTTCGATGAATTTATTGTCCTTACTGAGCCGGGAATACTCTTCGAGATGGAGAAGGTTGAGGGTAAGATATTCCATGTCGTAGCACCCGACGATAGTACATGCGCATGCAACGACTGTAGCTTCATGAAACTGGTTACACTAGAGAAGATCTATAACTCACTACTACATAATATACATCAAGTAGAGGTGGATGAAGATATACGCAAAGCCGCAGAGAGATCAATCATCCGAATGATCGAACTGGGATAGGCTCTATTTTACACATTTCGTATTTGGGTGCAAACACGAAGTGTTTGTAAGCTCAAATACGCAAGAAAAGAGATGCAGAGCATCTCGACAGCTCAGCGGGGAGCACCCCGCCGCCGCCCGCGTAGGGCAGCCCCCGGTTTTACAAAAAAACTATATAATGTAACCTAAAACAGCTTGCCAAATAGTATAACAATCTTGTTTATTAAGAGATTGAGTTCACTCCAATATTGAGAAAAAAGATAGATCACGGCATTAAAAATATCTCTGCGGATACTCAGCAATATAATACTCATATTAAATATCAATGCTGTTGCGATGAATAAATAGGAGCGTGCATATCCATGTTTTTGAATATCTGTTTGATAAGAGCGTGTCTGAGATATAAAGCAGGTGAGATGGAACGCAAGTGTAAGCCCTATAAATAGATCGAATATATATAACATATTGGAAGCTCCTACGACTCTTAATAACAGAAATAAAAAGGTGAAATAGGGTAAGCAGTATGGTGCTAAACTGATAAAAATATCACCAAATCGTCTGCTCCCACTATGGTAAATAATACCACTACCCTCTGCGACATAAAAGGAGTGAATCTTACGAAAAAACATCAAGCTAACAATTGTATGCGAGAGTTCATGTGTAAATGTCTGCATCCACCTCTCATTACGCTTAAAAAATAGTCGTCGCATGACAATATATCCACCCATGCCATATAACATCCATTGATATGTAGCTATATTAAAGCACAACCACTTAACGATAGGGAAGAGTCCTAATAGTGCAAGAATCAATAATAGGGTGATTATTGGATAGTAAAGGTACTTCATTTAAGTTTTAATTACTGATAATAATAGAGCAAAGCACAAGTCCAATGTGTAACGAAAGAGAAGAATTACCACTCCCACTGGGATCATCTCGTTCACCAAAGGCAGCCCTAGCCATTTTAGCAGCAAGGCTGCCCCAAATATGGGACAGCCTCACGTTTTAAATCTATAGATCAGACTATGCTGGGTTGTTTCCACCAGCTGTAGCGTCATCTGTTCCTGTGCTACCACCAGTCTCCTGACTTGGGTACTGATCGCCGATATAATCATCGTAATCAGTTATCTCAACTGTAGCAGTAGTAACAGTGATCTTCAAACCACTCTGATCTGTAATCACTGGCGAAGTCATTGTTCCAAGATCTGTAGCTCCAATAGATGCTGATGTACCAAATGTAACCTTACCATTTACATCTTCAGCGCTATAAGAGTATTTAAATCCAGACCAATCTTTGTTATAAACAACTACTGGATAGAGAACACCATCACCAGCGAAGTCTGAAAGCATAAACTCAGCACATAGAGTAGTACCATTATCAGAGGTAGTTATCTCACCACCAGCTGTTACATAGTAGCTGTTATCAGATGAACTCTCAAGAGTCATAGCGTTTGCTGCAGCAACAAAAGCAGTCATGTCACCATCAAACATATCCTCCTGATAATCGGCACTCCAAACAACCTCGCTCAACAAGTCACCTAGAGTAGCGCCGTTGAAGTTAGTCATTAGGCAATTGCTATAGTCTGAATACTCATACAAATAATTTACCAAACTTGTACTAAAGTATGGAGATACAGCCGATGTAGTAGCACTTAATCCCGCCAACGAGATTGTTGCTGTAGGCGCACCAACGATAGATACTGGTATTGTAAATGAGTTACCGGGAGTGCTAATATCTGAAACAGACAATGTTAGTGACGATGCTGAAGTAGCCATATTACAGCCACTAACAGTTACTGTTGCACGATAGCTACCATCAGTCTGCTGAGCAACCTTCGACACATCAACTGTCGCACCAGAGATAGCAACATTGTTATCTGCAAAACTTGCACTCCATGTAGCACTAGTAGAGATCGACCCTGTAATGTTAGAGTTGTCTATCTTTACTGTTGTTGAGTAGCTATCACCAGCATATGACATAGCATAGTTCCAAGTGAATTCAGCCTCAGTCTCAGTAACGTCATAAAGTGATGCGTCATAATCATAAACAAGTTTGAATGCATATGTATGAACCTTAATCTCCTGACCAGTATAATCGATGTCATCACCATTAGCAATGCTGTAACTATTCTCACGAATAACTACTGTTGCAGTCATATTAACATCACCCTCATAACCATTCCATGATAGTGTACCATCAGAATTAACAGTTACTCCTGAGTTATCAGTCACCGCGAAGTCAATCTCTGTTGTACAGTTAGTCGACTTAGAGTTGGTGATTGTAAAGAGCGTATTAAGATCAAGGTAAATATCGGTCAATGACGCCTCAGTACCCTCATCATTAAATGCACTTCCGAAGGTTAGGTATGTATTGAAGATCAATGCACTATATGTACAAGATGCAACCCTAGCCTCAAATCCTGTAGCGTGAACCATCTCATAATAAGGATCGGTAAATGTAACAAGCTCACTATCAGAAGCAATAGTCTTCGTATTACTTGTATATTCCATCGCCAAAAGTTCAGCAGAGATCTTTTCACCATCCAACATAGCTCCAACACCCATCTCTGTACTCTTTGTTCTATTCATCAACGAGAAGTATCCATTAGGTGTTGATGTAGGCAAAACTGAATACTCAGAGTACATCTCCAACACCGCAGCATCAAGATAAGTTGAAGTTGTAGCAGAGCTAGTCTCACCAAACTGAAGGTATCCTCCTCCAGTCCACTCAGAGCTTGCAATAGTCTTAGTAGAGACGAAGTTACCAGAACCAAAGACCGCATATGATCCTGCATATGTCAATGAAGTAGACCAAGTGTATGGAGCTGAATCACCAAATATTGGCGCACCAACAATAGTCACAGGGATAATAACGCTAACATCAGATGCTACACCATCAACCACACTTGCACCTACATATGATGCAGTAACCTTAATATCACCAGCATCAGACATCTTATCAACGATAGAGAGTGTAGCGGTGTATGAAGCAGCTGTGCCACCAAGAACAACGCTTACCTTATCTTTGTAGTAAGAGGAAGCCGATCCAGAGACTGTATACTTAGGTGTAATACCATCCTCAATGATCTTAGTGTAAATATCACTAGTAATGTTTGAGTCAAGAGCAAGAGCCGAAGTTGTATATGCAGTTCCATTATTTACTCCATCTACAATATCCTTAGCTGTAGCATACATCCAAGTCAATGTTGGAGCATCAGCATCATCTGCAAGTCCTACAGAGACAACAGTCTCATCAACAAGCTCGAAAACAATTGAGCTATAGGTCACTGTAAGACCAGTAGTTGGATGTGTAAGAACAACATTGCTAAAGCTCTTATATGTACCATATTCATTGCTATTGAACTGTAGAGTCAATACTCCGTCAACATTCAACAATGCGTAGTCATCAGCATCATCATCGTTATCATCATAGCTAACAACCATTGCAGAGGCGATTGTTGTTGCATTAACTGCACCAATCCATGATGGCTCATCACCAAAGGCATCGCTAATAGTTGTAATAGCAGTTGTATATGGTGCCTGACTTCCAGACAATGCAGATACATCAAGAATCAACTCTGTCTCGTCTACGGTAACAGCAGGCTCTCCCTCAACATTAGCGGTAAAGGTAATAATCACATCATTGCCATTATCAGCAGCTCCTGTGTATGTAATATCGAATGTGACTGTCTTAGCCTCAGCAAGTGTATCACCACTCAATGTAACCTTAACATACATATCACTCAACATCTCAACTGAGATATTTGCACTATCGAAGTTTGCAACTGTCTCGCCAAAGCTATTCTCCTCGGTACTAGTAACCTCAATAGAGACTGGGTATCCTGTACCTCCGTAAATCCTTGCATACTCAGTATCTGTAATATTTCCAGAGATAAGGAAGTCCTCAACAGAGTAGCTTGGATTAGTAGCTGCAGCAGAGTCATAATCCCAAACAAAGTTAGTAGATGAGCTAGCTGTAGACTCTGAGTTAACAACAACTCCGGTAAATCCTTCATCTATAGCCAATGTAAATGTCTGGTATGCGTATGACTTAGTTGAAGATGATGCTCCATCGTGGAATGTCAACTCCTTATCAGTATAGTCAAGAGGCATAACCAAGTAAGCAGCAATAGTAAGCGAAGTAAGATCTGTACGTCCCTTCATATCAAGTATATACTGACCATCAGCATCGGTATTGATTACTGGATAGACAGAACCATCAGATGGCGCACCAACAATCTCGTAACGGATAATTAGATCAGCCAACTGTGCTGCACTTGAACTTGAAATTGCAGTTATGCTATATATTCCATCAAGAATACCATCCTCCTCAACAAAGGCAAAACCATCCTCATCGAAACGATCATCTGTATTGGCAGTCATCATATAGTACATACGAAGATAGACACCAAGGCTATATGCAGTATATGTAAATCCTGATGGGTGAACAGACTCAACATTCAACTGATTAGTACAGTAAATATTACTCATTGAAGAGCTAGCTGCTCCACCATAGAAGTTATGTGTCTTAACAAGGTTAACGAGCCTATTAGCATCATATCCATAGGTATAACCCAAACCGCTAGCGTTCTGAGCAAACTTAACTGGGGTAGTCAAATCAGCATAATCAAACTCAACGTAGTTCAATCCAACATATGGGTTTTCAACGCCCAATGTTTTATTATATGTTGGAGAAAAACTATCTCCTCTTACACAAGCCTCGATAATTGACTCCGCCATGGTACGATCATCGGCGAACTGAGTCCAAATATCATTTACACTATCATATCCATCAGGAGCAGCAGTATCTACATATAGACCTGTATCATAACTCGAAGTTGACTCATACTTGCTCAAACCATGGATACCACCAACCATAGCTACATCAACAGCAGATCCTGAATAAGAGACTCCCGATGCTGAGTAGATCATATTACCCAAAAGGTTCTGAGATTGAGACAATGTGTAGGTAGCGTATAGTTTTGGCGCACCAACGATAGTCAAAGGAGCAGTGATTACAATATCCTTTGTATCGCCACCAGTAGTTGTATAGGCATCTGGAAGGGTAATAAAGATAGAGAACGAACCATCATTAGCCATGATGCTATTTCCTACAACGTTAATATAACATCTACCATTCTTCTCATTAACATCAACCTCAAATGCGAAGTCACTAGCCTTATAGTAGTTAAGACCGGTTGTTGAATCTGTGCTAGCCTCACTAAGGATCATTGATGACTCAAATCCACCATCCTTAGTTACATATGCATAGAGCTGAGTAGCAACATCACTATAATTACTATCCGCAGTCAATGACATAAATCCTGTCTCATATGGATCTGCACTCTCTTGAGTTGCATAGTTATATGAAGTTGTGAAATCCCATGTAAAGACACTTCCAGAGTTGCTAAGTGATACGCAATCACCATTGTTGATTGTAAAGAATGAAGGATTCATCACCATTGTAAATCCACTATCAGGATCTGTCAAAGTGACATACTTAGTCTCTCCATCCACCTCATAACTAAAGTCCATCTGAACACCTACGAGTTTATCAGCAATGCTATTCGCATCAAGATCAAGACCAAAGCTATTACTTCCAGACTCCTTAGATAGGGTCGCTAGAGCCTCACCGCCATCAATAGAGAATGTATATGTCTCATCAAATACCAGCGATGCAAAAGGTGTCTCCAACTTAGCAAGAACGTAGCTATCAACCATATCCTCAGTGATGTCAAACATCTCAGGGAGATAGTTGTCACTCCATGTACATCCGTAGTAGACATCTGAGTACAACTCATTTGTAATAGACCAATAATCCTCCAATGACTCAGAGTAGTCAACACTCTTAACATATCCGTAGTTAGCTGTTGGAGCACCGGTAATAGCAATAGGCAAAGTGATAATAAGATCAGCGATTCCATCATCAGCCAAATTCTCATAGGTCAACCTAACATAGAGTTTACGCGCCTCATTAAGTTTATTTGTAGTTGAAATAGTGATATATGGATCAGAGTAATCACCTGCATTAGTCTCATCAATAACAAAGCCATATAGATCAGGATCTACACCCTCTCCAGTATCAACATCCTCAATTGTGATGATTGGATCCTTCGATGTAGCCGTTAGAGCCTCACGCTGAGTTGATGTTAGACCTGTTGAGCTAGTTGCTGTAACGCTGATGTTATACGAGTAGCTATCAGCCAATGCATTGTTGTAGTTCCAAACAAAGTCGGTAGAGACCAAAGTCTTAAGAGTATCTCCATCCAAACTTGTATCACCGCTACCCGATTGAGCCTCATAAACCTCAACCTGTCCGTTAACAACCAATGTCAACGAGTTAACCTGTGAGTTATAGATCAAATCAGGAGTATCCGAGAGATAGAGAATTGTATTTGAATAGTACTCACCCGTATCTGTCATATATGGATTCCACAACCAGCTACCGTTGCTGTTCTTAGCAGCAATCCAATATAGGGTTCTTCCCTCCAACTCTGGATCTGTAGCCTTAGAGCCATCTACAGGCTCAGTATCAGATGAAGACTGCGCACGAAGAGTCGAATAGTACGGACTACCCGAAACATTCGATTCATTAAGCTGCCATACACCACTACTTGACACTGTGTACACATTACAATTGTCATGAGCAAAAGAGTACTCACTACCGTTGTCCAGCGTAATCACGAATATCTCATCAGCGGTCACCGCGCTAACTATCTGAGCATTTCCACTCAGAGCAGTCGACAAGTCGATCATCGCTTGAGTAGAGGTAACCGGAATGATACCCTCATCGTCATTCGCCGTACACGCCGCAACAATGACCATCATCACTGCTAGCAACGTAGCCAAAAGTCTACTAGTAAAATTTTTCATAGTTAAAAAAGACATAAGTTTTCGTTTTTTTATATCGGTTGTTTGGTTGTGTGTGGTTTAAGCACACTAGGTATTTATTTCAGCATCTATACGACACAGCATAGCACATCATGCCATTTAGACAAAGTTACAATTATTTTTTTAAACTACAAAATGATCGACAAAAAAAATGACCTCCTTTATCACTCTTTTCTATTTATTCCCTCTATTTACCCTCTTTTTTCTCATTACCAACACAATTTACCAAATAGAGCGAGGTATATCACAAAAAAAACAACAAAATTTTGTGATACGCCTCGCCCTACTTAGATCGAAAAATTATATGAAACTACCAGCCCCGGTAGTAGAGTTTTGCCCGTTCGGCAGCAGCCAACTCAATGACCCGTCCACCACCTCCACTACGCGCGCAGAGAGAGATCGCCTCACTTAGATCAAGCGAAACGACAAACGCCTCAGTATAACGATCAAGGTCGACCCGATTCTCATCATCTCCATTCAGCGAGCCATCGGCAATAGCCAGCAGTTCACCACCATACATAGCACAAACAACATAGTTAGTCGAACGCTCCGGATAGGCAGTACAGATGCTATAGAGGTTAACCTTAACCACATATTCACCCGATGTTAGATACCCATCGGGTATAGAGATGCTCTCATAACGAAACTCCTCCTCCAACCCTTGGCAGTTATTATTAGCCATCACATCAAAGCCACATATAACCTCATCAAACTCATCACATAGACCCTGATTGCCAAAATACAACTCACTACCGCTACCAATAGCCATCGGCATAAAGAGATGCAGATCCATATCCTCGTCTGAATCAAATCCCAATACAATCTGCAACCCCTCGCTACGCACCGGTTCAATATCTATCGAATGTGTATATGGTCTGCTCTGCACACCGCCACTCTCACCTGCGACATATAGGTCAAACGAAGAGGTACAGCTCTGATCGATCAGCACCATAAAGCTATATGAGTAGAGGTCACCTGAGACTGCAGATGTCGCCACACGAATAGCAGATGACCCACCACCGCTACCCACAATAAGGTGCGAATATTTAGTGGCAGAGTCGAAGCTAACCCGCAGAACACCACCATTAACCACCGTACTATTAGCCACAAACGCAGTTATCTCATCCGCCCCAGAGCTACTCCAACTAGAGGTCACCATCTCCACATCACCATTGTCAACCATCGCAATATTGCCAACACTCAACGTAGCTATCGACTCCGTCTGTGTCGGTGGATCGGGATCGGGATCGGGAGTCGTGGTTGGTTCATTCTCGCCACTCTCCGTACCAGAGCAGGCTACCGCAAAAAATATCGCTATATAATATATAAGGTATCTCATAAAACTATTATTTGTTTGTTAATAAATAGATATATCACAATGAAAAGCTCCAAACATCACCTAAAACACTCTCCCCACCAACAATAGAGTCAACACGCCAAAAGATCTGCTCACATCGTTGATTAAGCGGGTAACTACTCTTATCGGGGTAGTAACAGTTTGTCCCCTCAGGCAGGGTAGCGATCTGCTGCAAGCTACCGCTCGACGTACCCATATAGAGTATCGATGAGCTACTCTCATACGCCGCCTTCCACGCCAACATCAAGCTCCCAGCATCTGAATATCCACCATCGGCAGGTATAGGCGAGGAGCTGGTCGACTCCTGATGACCAGCGATAGTGTAGCTCTGAGTATTATACTCTATCGCGCCAATATCGAGACCACTACCCTCCGAAATATCGAGATCATAAAGTTCAACCATCCCATCAACGGGGGCATCGAGAGTGATACCGGCACTAATCAACTGCTCCTCATAGAGGATTCTAAAGTCGAGGTTTATGTAGTCCTGCAATATATCGGTAATAATTAGGTTATTTGTCAAGTAACCAATATAGTTATTCATAACCACACCATCACCCCACTCAGAATCGTCCCAGTCACGATTGTTATAATTGGAGATCATATCGACCAGATTATTATAACATACCGAGTTAGGGTTTGAACCGCCAGTGGTGGTATTATTGATTATATATACATTTGACTCTATATCTGGATCAGTAGAGAAGATGGTATTATTGACAATCTGATGATAATCACCCTTTATCATTATCCCCGAGGTGTTCCAAAAAACATTATCAATTATCGAGCAGGCGGTCTGAGACCCGCCAGCCTCCCACACATAATCCCCCGCAGGATCCTTCTCCCCATCGACCCTCATCGCTGTCTTTACCGTATTGTGAAACCAGTTACCCTGTAGCAGCGAAAATGGCGAGTTGGCAATCATAAATTGACATATCGAGCCATCATTCTGCACCAGACCCGTTGTATAGATCTCATTATATAGAACAGATGCACTAGCCCCCGGAAGGAGCGTCTCTGATGCCCCCGCAACATAGAGTGTATTATTACTAAATATATTTCCGCTACCAAGAAAGTTCACCGAACCACCTATATTTCTCAAGTTGACACAACTAAAGTCAATATGGCGAAAGATATTATTTGAGATCGTATTACCGGGACCCTGAACAACCAACGCCTCACCCTCCGAATACTCAAATATAGAGTTCAACACCACATGCCCACCGCTAGATGAAGAGCCATTTTTATTAATCAAACTAGTTGAGTTGATATAGTTATCACCACCACTCTCACTCTCCCCCTCGCGGATCATCCTGCGCGAGTAGCTAGGGTAGGTAAATCGACACGAGTTGATGGTTATATTGTTACACTCATACCCATAGATCGTTGTACCCCAGAAGTTCAAGCCACTAAGCACTACATTAGATGATTCATTAAGTGTGATAGCATAGCTCTGCACCCTTCCCTCTATATTATCTGGACTCTGCCCATCCTTACACCAGACATAGAGCCTACCACTATCGACATCATAGAACCACTCACCAGCCCGATCAAGAAGCTCCAGTTTACCCTCAAGATAGCAATATGACATACTAGCCTTCTGCCACGTAACGAAGTTAACCATATCACCCAATAGGTAGGTAAAGCTATCCCCCGAATGGCTCTGCACCTCGGCATAACTACTCTTGAACGAACCTACATTAAGAATAGCTATCGCACCAGTGAGGTCACACCCAGCACCACTAACCATCCCCGACACAGCGGGAATCATCGTACCTACAGCGGTTGGATCACTCGTATCATCTGGACTCAACGAGCTACTCGACGATGAGAGTATCCAAGTAGATGATTGATCCCACAGCGAGCCGCTATTTGGATAGGCGCTCACTGGCTGCTGATCCTCAATAAAACCATCTACATTGGGGTATCGAGCAGCATTAAGCATCTCTCCACCCTCAAAGAGCTGCCACGGCGCAAACCCCGGCTCGGTGACATAGATACTACCGCTATACCTCTCCCACTCAGTGGTCACCAATCGTGTCCCCTTGATGGTCACCACCTCATCGGGATAAGCCATAATCGTCACACCTGAGACCCGATCCAGATACCCATCCTCAATAAAGTACTCCCCACCTCTCAGTGCAACTACCCCATCACCACTCTGCTCCACAGCGTGTTTGAGTGTTAAGTATGGTCTCTCTTCACTACCATCACCTGTTAGATCATCTCCATCATTAGCAACTATAGTAGCGTTGATCGAGCCACTACGCGAAGCGAGAGCCTCACTCTGCTCAATAGGATCCTTCGTGCAACCAGAGATAGCTGCACAAACCATTAACACTATATATATAAAAGATATTCTACCCATCTAAACTATTTTTTTGACACTGCAATATAGCACCTATATATATAATACCATTATACATATTAAACAATCTATAAAACAGATCCTACCTAGAGACAAAAAAAACACTTGTGCCATGTCTAATCGACACAACACAAGTGTTAATAAAATATCAATAACCGCTATTCAACTGATTTGGGATATAGCTCAACGCATAAGCTATACATTCCATATCTATTATTAGAAGCCAACTCCTGATCGCTCACCTCCGATGAGTAGCGAATCTGTAGCGAACCAGCTGTCTGGCTAGCAAATCCACTATATGCAGGGAAGAATTGTCTATTAACAGTACTTGTGTGAGAGATACAGGTTGATGACGCATCATAACCTACTGTTCTATCCAATGCTCCAGTCAAAGCCTTTGATATGTAATAGTCACTTACCTTCATCCAGCTACTACCATTATCCTGCGAGAACATCGATCTCCAACCCGAATATGTATCAGACTTAATATACCTCAAACGAGTAGATGCAACACACTCATAATCAGCAAGGTCACGCATACCCAAAGGAAGTGGAATATCATATCTCACAGACTCTGTTGGGTTCTCCACATCAGAGATCTTATAGATACCATCAACCGAGAATCCATAAGGTGACTGCATCCACCATCTGAAACCAGCTGTATTATTATAGGTGGTGTAAGAGTCGCTATCACGATAGATAGTTGGATAGTAGTAGAACTGCGATGGGTTGAGACCATAATATCCATTATCCTTATAACCACTCTCGTTCAACTCATAGAACTCGAAACTTGTTCTATAGATTAGAGGATTAGCAGCAGATCCGGTACTCTCTGTTGCATTCCACCCCTCTTGAGTTGAATACTCATTGAGTGTCAACGATGCAAGTGTAAGTTTTCCATCCACATCATATATCGCAACTTTATATACAGTACTTATCGCAACATCCTTACGAGAGAACTCGATAGGCACGCTATAGTACCCCTCAGCAACAGGTGTTCCAACGACAGCAAATGTAGAGGCATACTTATAGCCGGGAACTCCAGTGGTATTTGCACCATTTAAAGTCTCAACAATATAGAGATCAGCAAATCCATCATCAACATCGGTATCATCACCAAGTGTCGATCCACCCTGACCAACATCCTCAATATCTACCCCTGTTGGAGGAACAGGTATATCACCCTCACCCAACTCAGTCAAGACATTGAATACCACATCACCACTCTCTAGCAGATCATTATGAGGAAGAGTGATTACAAATGTCGACTCCTCACCATACTGAATAGATCCACTCCAGAATACACTATCTGTATATAGATCGAGAGGATCAGGAAGGGCAAATACACTCTTCTCCTCAGATTTAAAAGTCACATCATCAATCACACAGTAAGATTGAAGAATATACTCCAACTCAGGGGTAAGTCCACCTATCACAGCTGCAAACTCATCATCTGCAGCCAAGACAACTGGGATATTACTTGAAACATCTTCGCTAGCCAAACGGTAGTAGAAACCACGCTCATCGATACTAGCCTCCATCTCATCATCATAGGTTATTGCCGCAACAACCAAGATAGTCTCATTCGTTGGGATAGTACTAGTGATCGTTGTCTGAGGAGCATCATAGGTCTCGAACTCACGAATAACACTATATAGCTCGCTACCATCAGCTAACTCAACAACAGCCCTCATATAGTATGTTGTCGCACCAGTCAAACCCTCGATCCTAGCAGAAAAGACCCCCTCAGCATATGCATATGGTGTATCTGTAGCCACCAACTTAGTCCAGTTAGTCGAGTCTCCATCGCTATAACCATCCTCATCACTCCACAAGAAGTAGTATTGAGAGACCATAGAGTCCTCAACCGCCGTACCCTCAGGGATCTCAATAAGATCAGCACTCACATCAACATAGTCATAGTACTTTTTGGTGACATTAGCTGTGAGCGACGAGGTAACCTCTATACGCTCCTGATATACCGAAATATCATCTATGAGGGTATCAAACCCCTCTAGTTCACTACTTGTAAAGATCGTAATATCGATATACGAGCCACTAGTGTAGGGTATATCAGCATATGCTAACGACCAGCCTGAACCATCACCACAATAGGTATAATCTACTGTTGTCCAACCCTCAACAATCTCATCGATCTCACTCTTAATAACATACTCAATAGCAAACGACTCTGTAGAGAACTCATCTACGCCCAACTGCCTAGCACCAAACTGCAATCTCAAATCACCTGTAGAGACAAAGCTCAAATTGTTGATCGTGAAGATTCCCGCAGCCCCAAGAGAGAGATAAGCCTTTCCCGAAGCTGTATAGAGACCCTCGACAGAGCTTGATCGATAAGCCGAGGTTGTTCCCAAAGTAGTTGTACCACTAGAGGTGAAAGTCACTGAATTTATACCCAACCCCTCATATGGCATCGATGCAACCACAAGGTCGCTACTTGTCTCACCCATCACCAAACGCAACAGCTCCGCATTCTCCACCGAACTAGAGTAGTATGATTTCTGAGTGTAATAGATATAATCGATACCACTAATGGTCTCAAAAGCCAATGTACCCTCACGCTCCGAGCGGTCGATATTACTCTCCAAAGTGACACGCACTAGAGCCGGTCCAGAGTAGCTAACCTCAGTCAATCCAGAGACAGCATCTCCGCTACGAGACTCAACAGCTAGCGAACCCCAGCTACTACCCTTCACTATCGAGGCGCTCCAATCACCCTCAATGTCAACATTAAAACTAAAGGTTGTACCATCTTCACCACTAAGTGCAGAGAGGCTAACCTCCTCATTTAGCGTAATTGGCAGAGTGATCTCAAACGAGTCATTTGTCTCATCGCTCTTACACCCCACGACTAGCAGGGCTAGGAGCATCCATAATATTCTGTGTTTCATAATTTTATGTTTTTACTCTTGCACTACGACAAGAGCCGCTGAATTCTACCAGCCGGGGTTATTAACTAGATTTGGGTTCTTATCCATCTCCGCCTTAGGGATAGGCAAGAACTGGTGACGATAGCGAACATTGGTAGCCTTTGGGTTCAATGTCGTTGTCTTTAGTGTCTCAGGACCATTAGGATAGGAGTTCTTCACATAGTCAAGGAAGTGGCTTCCTATCTTGGTAATTGCCACATCGGCGTGTGCATATTCGTAACTACTCTTACAGTTAGGAATCAGCTCACCAAAACGTATCTCATCGATCTTAGAATTTCCCTCGTAAGCTAGCTCTAATCTACGCTCTAGCTTTATCAACTCGCGAGTCTCGTCAATATCATACAACCCAGTGTTGTAGTCCGCTGGCTCCAAAGAGACAGGGTTAACCTCAGGATAACCACTATCGTAGTAGAAAGGCTCCATTAGGTTGCTAGCAGCATTGATTCCCTTACGCGAACGCTCACGAACTTTGTTAACATACTGCAACGCCAACGTTGGCTGTCCCAACTCATTTATCGCCTCAGCATATATCAAGAGGATCTCAGCATACCTCAATACAACAGCGTTGACAGGTGTTGAATCAGAGGTTAAGACCATACCCATACGATATTTGTAGGGCATAATATTACGATGCATCGTCACCGCCGAGACAGTTGTCTGGTCGGAATCCCACATATAGAAAGCGTTGTTCCACAACACTCGCTGGTCTGTGTTTCCCCTATCAAGTAGATAATACCCATTCACATCGTCATAGTAGTAATTGATATTGTGTTCGTAGATATAGTCTGAACCAGAACTTAGACGACGGGCATACTGCGCCTGATTAATCATTCCGATAAAAGCTCCTAGTCGGCTACCCATTTCATCAGCCTCGTTAAACTGCACCTCAAAGAGCGACTCAGAGCTATTCTCACCCGCCAGAGTGAAGATTGTTCCATAGTCATCGTTGAGCTTAACATCGATCTGTCCACTCTCCGATAGCGAGATAACCTGCATTGCGTAGTCGGCAGCAAGGGTGTAGGAACGAGTTAGATCAACCCACTCGTAGCTATTGAGCGCCATAGGCACATAACCATCATCGCGAGCGGTATCAACCCCCGAGAGCTTCTTCATCGATGCTGCGGTGAGATATACCTTCGAGAGTAGACCCATCGCTGCAGCACGAGTCGCACTACCAGTCTCAGATACTGAGTAGCGAGGCTGGATCGATGCTGTAGGTTTGTTATAGAGATACTCAATAGCATACTCCAGATCGGCAATAATCACATTGTAGACCTCCTCAACACTGCTTCGCGCTAGGTTGAAATCATAGACATCGTCGGTAACCTCAATCGCCAAAGGCACACCACCATAGTAGCGAACAAGGTTGAAGTAGTTCAACGCACGAATAAAACGAGCCTCAGCGATATAGCGATCGCGAAGTTGACTCGACAACCCCTCAGCCGCCTGATTGATTAGCGGAACATAGTCGATCACCGCATTTGCCTGCTGAATAGAGATGTAGCTATTCTGATATACAGACTTTATACTATATAAAGATGATGTGTAGTCATACTCCTTGAGTGGTTCGATAGATGTAAGCGTACTCTCTACAGTAACACTTCTCGATCCTACCTCCAACACATTCATATTGACATCGTAGATACCCCAGTTGCTACGTGTTGCTAAGGAGCTATAGACACCATTAACTAGCAACAACGCCTCGGTAGATGATAGAGAACCATCGAACTCAATCTTGCTCTCCATCTCTGTAGTTAGGAAGTTCTCGCACGACGTGCAGAAGATCGCTAACGCTATTATTGATTTTAAAAATACTCTTTTCATAACTCTCTTTTTACTTAAAATTGAATATCAACACCTACAGAGTAGACACGTGTAAATGGTTTTCCTCCCTTATCGACACCCGGTGAGAGTGAACCTCCCATACTAGCTCGTGGATCGAGACCCGAGTAGGGGGTAAACATCAACAAGTTGGTTCCCTGAACATAGAGACGCAAAGATGAAATACCAACCATCTTTAGATGTCTCGATCCGCGCCATGAGTAGCCCAATGTAACACTGCTCAAACTCAAATATGATCCATCCTCAACGTAGTAATCGATACAATCACTAAGATCCTCCGCAGATGGGTGAGGAGTCAACGAACTAGTGTTTCCTCCATCTGCATCTGTCGATGGACGCCAGAAGTCGAGAGCCTCCATCAAACGGTTGTATGTGTTACTATAGGTAATCAAGTCACTCTTGGTAACATTCATCACATCACCTCCATAAGAGAATGTGAACTGCATACCCAACGACAAGTTTTTATATGTGAAGTCATGACTCATACCTCCGTAGAACTTAGCCTCGGCACTTCCTATAATTGTCATATCATCATCATCGATAACGATCATACTATCGGTACTCGACGATGAGTCGACATCGGCAAGCATACGCTGACCAATCTGCATCTTAGCGGCGAAATTACCACTCTGATTGTAGAGTGCCAACTGCTCCTGAGTCTCGATAATTCCGATCTGCTTATAGCCCCAGAACTGACCGATCGACTCTCCAACAATCAGGCGAGTGTAGTCATAAGAGATATAATCTGCCCCTCCCAACGAGAGAACCTTACTGCGGTTGGTCGATACATTGGCACCGATATTATAGCTGAAGTTCTTCGTTTGAACAGCCGTAGCATTGATCGAAAACTCAAATCCCTGATTCTGTACCGATCCATAGTTCATAGTGAAGGTGTCATAACCAGTTGTGATTGGCACCTCAACATTCATCAACATATCGTCGGTACGTTTGTAGTAGTAGTCCATTGTGATAAGAACCCTATTTCCAAAGATTCCAATATCAACTCCTGCATCAAACTGCGTTGTGGTCTCCCACTGTAGATCTGGGTTTGAGATAGAGTTTAGAGTCAATCCCGATACACTCTCGCCATTAAAGACGTAGTTCGATGAGTTCATTGTTGAACACCAGTCGAAGTCTCCAATACCCTGATTACCTGTCATACCGTAGCTGGTACGTACTTTCAAATTGTCGAACCATCCTAGATCCTTCAAGAAAGGCTCCTCAGAGAGTCTCCACGCCACAGATGCTGAGGGGAAGAATGCCCACTTATTACCCGGTGCGAAGCGTGACGAACCGTCGGCACGTCCCGAAACAGTGAAGAGATACTTATCCATCAGCGAGTAGTTCACACGTCCGAGGAACGACGCCAAAGTACTTGATGACTTGCTCGACGATGGGATCTGAGGATCGAGACCCATACCGAGATTTGCCGTTCCCAACTCTTGATAGTCGAAGTCATAAATAGTCTGTGACTCAGACTCAGCATCGCGACCCTCAAGGGTGAAACCAGCCATAGCGTTGATACGATGTATCTTATTAACAACCTTATTGTAGTTGAAGATACTCTCGTGAACCCATGTTCTATTCAAACTGCTACCCGTAGAGGCGATACCATTCTGAAGATCACCCTTTTTAGTTGTCGATGGATAGAAAGACTCCTTCTTCGCATTATTAATATTTGCACCGATACTAGCCTTATAGGTGAAACCCTTCAACAGCTCATATGTCATCGCCATATTAGCGATCAAACGGGTTGTTGTGGTGAGGTTAGTCACATCGTTGGCGTAGGCATAGGGGTTGTTCAAGAATTCGCCATCATCATCCTCCTCCTCAAAATCAGTCACTGAGTCATAGGGAGATTTCAAAGGAGAGGCACGATAGATCATCTGCGATAAACCTGTATTCTGCACATTACCACCTACTCCAGATGATATACCATTCGAGTTGGTATGTCCCAATCTCGTAGATACATCCATCTTTAACTTTGGAGATAATTGGAGATTCAACTTAGAATCAAATGAGTAGCGCTCAAAGTAGTTGTTGATGATAATACCCTCATCATCGTAGTAACTAGCATTTACGCTATACTTCACATTGTCCGATCCTCCACTCACATTAAGAGCGTAGTTCTGTGTAATAGATGGGCTATACATCAGATCCTGCCAATCGGTACTCAACGAATCGGCATACGTAGCGTAGTTTTGATATGTACTCGACGATGTCGCCTGTCCGTTGTTTATCATCTCCAATTGGTAGTATGGATCGTAGTTGTTACTTGAACTTGCGGTCAACGAACGATAGTACATATACTCCGCATAGCTCTCAGCGTCCATCAAATCGAGTTTTCCTGTCACTGTCTGAACACCCACCGATGCCGAGAAGCTAACTCTCGCTTTACCTTTCTGACCCGATTTTGTTGTTATCAACACGACTCCATTTGCACCACGCGAACCGTAGATTGCAGTTGCTGAGGCATCTTTCAAGATCTCAATCGACTCGATATTATTTGGGTCGATATTGGCAATCGCACTCTGCTGAGTAGTCGAAAAACCATCATCTGGAAGATCCAACGCATCGATCTCAATAGGGAATCCATCGATCACATAGAGGGGATCAGAGCTAGCATTAACTGATGATGCACCACGGATCTGGATATTCATCGTCGACCCCGGACCACCCTCAGTAGCAGAGACATAGACTCCCGCTACACGACCCTCAAGAGCTGAGGTAATATCGCTACGATTGGTACTACGCACAAGATCCTCACTATCGACCTTAGCGATAGCTCCGGTAAGGTCGCTCTTACGCAACGCTCCATATCCCACAACCACCAACTCATCGATCTCTAGAGCCTCGGGATGCATCTCTACATCAATCTTCTCAGAGGTTGCAACCCTCTCTGTTCGACTCTTATAACCTAAGAACGAAAAGACCAAATGCTCATCCTCATCAACTTTTATCCGATAGCTACCCTCACCATCGGTTACAGTACCCTTACTTGTGCCTCGTACAACTACGGTCACACCGGGCAGAGCCTCACCACTCTCGGCATCAGTCACCTGACCCTGAATGGACACCTCAGCTGCCACTGTCACGTAAGGCACGAGCAGAAGCAGAAGCGCTAAGATTAATTGTTTAAATTTTCTCATAGTTTTATATTTATATGGTTACATTTTTTTATTGCACTTTAAAACTCCACACTTCACCCTCAGCAACACCACCATCCTCAACACAATCAACCCTCCAGTAGTAGGTCGAACCACTATCGAGTCTCTGCTTAGGGGTGTAGATATTATTACCCTGCTTCGAGACCAACTTCAATCTATCTGGGGCTGCTCCGAAGTAGACCTCGTAGCTCTTCGCCCTATAGCTGCCCAACCACATTAAATCGGCATCTGGCTTAGCCGTTGTTGTTCCATCTGTCGGTATCGCCACCGATGCAACACTCATCTTAGGTCCCGGAATCCAATACTCCTCAGCCCCATACTCATAGGCTCCTATATCTGGCGCTGAGCCTAAGAAGGCGACATCCTTACCATCAACCACCACCCCGGCATCGATAATCTCAGCACCTTTGCGAGGTCGAAAGTCGAGGTTATCGGGATCACGTAGCTGACTACGCACATCGGCACCCCTCTCAGCACCCTCCCAGTTGTGGCTCACATCCCCCGGAGGAGGGGTCTCACCTCTCGGCTTCTGTGTATCACCCGACAGCTGACCCGAGATGTTGTTTCGTGTGATCGTCTTGAAGTTACGACCATTGATCTTTAGATTTGAGGAGATAATAAGATCGTTCTTCTCATTGTCGAAACAGAGGTTATTAAATATAAAATGTTCGTCACCCTTAAAGAATACTCGCTCTGTACGCCACGTCACATTGTGATGAGCCGTACCGTTACGCCCCCATGGAGCATCGGGCTGGTTGACATTATCGAAGCGCAACGCCTGTTTAATAGCGTCATGCAACCAGTTATAACGAACCACCGTTCCATCCTGCCCCGGCACGCTAACCTGAATCACCGCCCCATCATTCTGCAAAAAGCCACATCGCGAGAGATCATTCAACTCAACAACAGCCTGACTACCAACCTGCAACATCTCCGAATTACCTGTATTCCACGCACGGTTGCGACGAAAGATCATCTTAGAGGTCTGACCCAGATCGAACATAAAACCACCAGCATTGATACAGCTAATATCGAAATCATGGAAGGTACAGTTCTCAATCACATTATCCGCCCCCCTAAGGCTCAACGCTGGACCATCGCCATAAGCGAAGTAACAGTTAATAAACTTTGCACCTACATAATCCTCACGGCTACCACCTGCAAACTGTGTTGGCTGAACGATCGAGAGATTATCCAACATCCTCATGTTATCACTTGGATAGAGGAACTTACAATCGACAAAGGCGACATCACGACTCTTAACAAATCGCACCGTAGTACCAAAGAACTCAACCCCCTTAAAGATAATATTACGCGATCGATCACCCTTAACAATTAGACTCTCAACCTTTCCACTAATCTTCATCTTACTAGGGTTGACACCACCGGGGGCATAGAGATAGATCCTCTTCTCCCCTCGATCATAGAACCACTCCCCCTCAACATCAACCAACTCCTTTTTACCCTCTACAAAGTATCCATGTCTCTGATAACCTGTTTTAGTTTTAAAGTGGTCGCCTACACCCTTAATTTCACACTTCAAGTTATCTGAACCCGCAACATGCTCTGTGATTGTGGTTGCATAGGTCTTGAATGATCCTGAATTGAGGAGTATCTTACCCCCCGCCAACGAGAAGTCCAACCCCTTAAGAGCCTCATTATAGTAGTGTCCGAACTCCCCCTCCTCGGGCCATAGCATCGACTGACTCTTATCCCACACCGAGCCATCGCGCCAATTTCCATTTGGGAATCGAGCAGCAGTCATCGCCACATCGTCGACAAAGAGCTGCGAAATATCACGATCGATCTTAGCTGAGTAGATAGCCCCTTTATAGCTCTCCCACTTAAGGTTACTCAACTCTACACATCCGCTAAAGACCACCTTTGCACCCTGCTCAGCGACAAAGCTAATGCTCTTATCGCCACCAAAGTCGCGCAGTGAGATGGGCGTAGTGTAGATACCCTCAGCAAGCATACAGACATCACCGGGCTGTAGACTCTTCACCGCCTGAACAAGTGTTGTGAATGGAGCCGAGCTACTGCCGTCACCACCTTTTCTTGCAGTTGGCGAGACATAGTAGGTCGCACCATAGGCAAGTGTAGAGCCGAAAAGCAGCAGTATTGTTATAATTCTCTTCATAATTAGGTTGTCTATTTTGGTTGATATAAATGTAGCTATAAATTCTATAGGGGAGTTCTATTAACTCACTTTATTTGATTTTTTTATATTGTCTGTTAGTTTTGTATTTTTCAAAGATACCTCATAGTGGCTCTATTAGGTGTTTTTGAGAAATTCAAAAATAATAGGGAAGATTAACAAAGCATTAATTTGAGTTATTAGAACTCCCCTATATCTACTACCAGAAATCATATATATTCTTCTTCTTAGCCTGACGGTGGAAATTAACCCTCTTATCAGACTCATCGCTATCATATTTCAAATACTCAGCGGGGTAGCTATCGAGCAATCCGATCTGCGAAATATCGATAGGCTTAATCCCCATCTTGAATGCAGGCGACTCAGCAGAGAGGGTAAAGATCGCCCCATCAACATCATCAATAAGTGGATCAGCAGCAACACTCGTAGTCTCAATACCCCTCTCGCGCCACCTATTGATATGCGTCTGAGCATCCTCTGAGTTCTTTGCCACCCAAAAGAGGTTATTATCAGTCTTTGAGTTGTGTGGCAACGAGATACCCTCCGAAGCACGATAAGACTCACGGTAGAAGTTTGCACGATCACCCGACTCATAGAAGATATTATCCTCCACACGCGAGCCATAATCAGCCTCCTCATCGGGGTATGAAGCCCAACGGATAGCCTCAGCAACACTCGCATCGACAACAAGATTATTTATAATATGGTTGTAACCCTTGTGGACAAAGGCTGCGATATTCGACATATAGATAATATTGTTCTCGAATGTTGTCCCACGCTGCCAATCATCAGTGCGCAAAACACCCGATGCCTGAGAGGCGATATGGTGGATATAGTTGTTACGAACGATATTCCCCTCACCAGCACCCGAGACATTGAGAACCGAGCCATCAGCCAACATCTCCAAAGCGCGATATACCTCATTGAACTCCACAATATTGTTTCGTGTATGGATATATGGGAGTGTACTCTTCCAATACTCACTAAGGGTGATCTTACCAGCCTTATAGTCATCGAGAGAGCTAGGATCAATCTCATGACGGCGGATCGTCCTCGATGCCTCATCGAAATCGCACCAATCCTTCACCATGATAGGTGTACGGATACCACATAGACCAACACCCTTACGAGGGACATTGTGGATCAGGTTGTGAGAGATAGTATTCCCGCCACTCTGCCACACGAAGATTCCCGCTCCATGTGTATAGACCTCACCAACGTGGTGAATCAAGTTATTTGTGATTGTATTATTCTTATTGACATCCTTCGTTCCGGGACCATAACCACACAACAGGATTCCCATATGTCCAACATAGTCGATCAGAGAGTTCTTGATTGTATTGTTCTGCGCATATAGATCGAGCCTAATAGCTGAGTTGCTAGAGTTGGTAAATCGACACCTATCGATTGTACACCCCTCAGCACCTCTCAGACGCAACATAGCGTTACCATGGTCGAAGCGATCCCAATCATGTTGGATTCCCCACCCCTTATGGTCTGCCTGCCAACAATCACGCGCTGCACGGGTAAATGTCAACCCCTCGAATGTTAATCCACGCACAGGAACATCCTCTGCACCATCATAGTCAATATCACCCTCAACAAGGATATACTCCATCAACCGAGGGGCAACGATATTGCTTGTACGCAACCCACCCTTTGGATAGTAGTAGATCTTATCACCATAGGTAGCAAAGCTCCCCTCACTCAAATACTCCACCACATTCTCAACCCAAGGCATAGTGTGACTCTTCTTCGCTCCAGCAGGAGCATTCGCCTCACGCGTCAAATAGAGAGTCTTACTCTTAAGGTCTACACTCTTAAGTGGCAGGATATTAAGCATCCATGGCACAGGGGCAAAACCCACCTCAACCTGCTCATCACTACCCCACTGCTTCAACACACCCTCAGGATCGGTAAAGGTGAACTGAGAGAGCAGGTATCTATCACTATTATCATATACATTGAGACTTCGTGACGCCTTATAGTTTGTCCTATTATTAATGTCTGTCGAACCATGCCCCTCAAGAAATACCGACTCCAGAGCATCTATATCAAACCCCTCTCTGCGCGAACGACGCACAACCTTACCATTATCATATAGTGCATAGATAGAGGTCAACTCCTTAGGCATCGAGGTGACATATATCTTACCCCTAGCACCACTAAGAGCCTCGGGGAGATCATTTGCCACTCCCCAATGGTTAACCACCACATCGGAGCTAATCACCGGCACCTCATCCTCATAGGCTTTATATATATAGTTATACCCCTCGGGAGCTGAATCCTCAACCCCAAAACGGAGGGTAGAGCTAAGCCTATACTCACCCCCACGCAGATATACAATAATATCACGGTTACGCTCTGCACCAGTAAGGGTGCGGATATAATCTCTAGCTGCACCAATAGTTGCATAGGGTTGCTCAATTGTTCCAACATTGGAGTCATCACCATCCACCGCAACATAAATCTCTAGCGGTGGTCTGCCGCACGATAGCAACGTTGCAAACAACAACATAACTATTAAATGAAATTTTGTTCTCATAAACTATCCTATTTTTACGTTTTTTTCTCGCTCAAAACAAAGCTAACTAATTATAATAAGATCTATTGCGACTATTCATTCAATAACTACAACAGATGCAACAAAGGGGTAAAATAGTGGCGAAATTGCAAGAAATATTCTACTTTTTGTAAAATTTATGCTATTCAACAGAGCCAACAATTGGGGAAAATTAACTATATTTGCTACTGCAAATATCTAAAATCTGTTAACTAAATATAATATTATGACCAATCGATCTGCTTTTCTACTGGCAACAATAGGTTGTTGCGCACTATCTACAGAGGCATTCTCAGCGAAAAAAAGCGAACGCCCCAACGTCCTTTTCATCTTTGTCGATGACATGACATTCAATGGACTCAATGCATTGGGACGCAGCGATGTGATTTCACCAAACTTCGACAAGCTAATCGCCGAAGGTACCCGATTCTCCAATGTCTACAATATGGGAGGATGGAACGGCGCGGTGAGTCAGGCGAGTCGCTCACAGCTATTCACGGGTAGATACCTCTGGAACTCACAACGCTGCGAGGAGAATCAATATGAGAAGAATCTTAACACTCGAACAACTTGGCCCGCAGTGATGAAAGATGCTGGGTATGACACCTATATGACTGGTAAATGGCATGTATACCATGTTGATCCAAAGCAGGTTTTCGATGAGGTGGGGACGGTTCGTCCGGGAATGCCCGATGTCAATCTACACAACTACCCAAATGCATATAACCGCCCATTATCGCGTGACAACGACACATGGTCAGCATCGGCGCAAGATGGATCGGGATATTGGCTAGGTGGAAAACACTGGAGTGAGGTGCAGGCAGATCAGTGCATCGGTGCGATTGAGGCGGGCGCAAAGAGCGACAACCCATTCTTTATCTACTGCGCATTTAACGCCCCACACGATCCACGACAGTCACCTCAACGCTATCTAGATATGTATGATGTGGATAAGATCACTGTTCCAACAAGTTTCCAGCCTCTCCACCCATTGATGGAGGAGATGGATTCAGGCGTTGATCTACGTGACGAGGCTCTAGCCCCATTCCCACGCACTGAGTATGCAGTACAGAAACATCTACAGGAGTACTACGGAATAATCACCCACCTCGACGACCAGATCGGACGAGTGATAAAGAGCCTAAAGAAGAGCGGTCAGTATGACAACACACTGATTGTCTTTACTGCCGACAACGGCTTGGCTATGGGTAGACATGGGTTGATTGGAAAACAGAATATGTATGAGCATAGTATGAAGATACCTCTTCTATTTATAGGTGATGGAATCGCAAAGGGAGAGAGTCGCGACCAGATGCTCTATATGCAGGACCTTGTCCCCACAATCTACGACATTGTGGGTATAGAGCGCCCCAAAGATATGAACTTTATCTCGCAGATCGACGCACTTAAAGATAGTAACAGCAAGTGTAAACGCCCATATATCTATGGTGCCTACATCTATAGCCAGCGAATGATCCGCAACGACCGCTATAAGTTGATCTTTATCCCTGCAGGACAACACGTTCTACTCTTTGATCTAGAGAATGACCCCGAGGAGATGAATAACCTCTATGGCGATGCTAAGTATGACGATGTAGTTATGGAGCTAGCAAAGAACTACCTCAAAGAGGCTAAGAAGAGCGGAGACGAGCTACTCCTAACACCCTACTACTTCGACCTCTTCTCAAAGGCTAAGGCAAAGTAGAGATCTAAATGGCAAGCACCTAGGGCTACCATAAAATTTTAACGCTCAATAATTTAGACACAAACAAATTGATCTAAATTATTGAGCGTTAAAATTTTACACGACCGCCAGAGGCTGCCCTTGATAGTTGCTATTAGAAGTTAAACTGAGTCATCAAGCTCAAACGGTTCGCTTGATTCCACGACTCATCCATTGTTCGGCGCGATCCATAGAGATACTCCACAGCGACAATAAATCGAGGTGTGATGTTATAGAAGATATTTCCAAAGAGGTAGTTTGCGCTCTTATACTGATCGTCACTAACATATCCATTCTTCTTCTCCACCTGCACGGTTGAGTATCCAGCATTAAAGACCAGACGATCGGTAAAGTTGATATTTCCAGCCGCCTGCCATCCCCACATTGGCATTGTCTGTATCTGCTCGGGGTTGGATGGGTTGGGGGTAAAGTCTAGCCCTGATCCATTAAGATCCTGAATATAGTTTGTTATACCCTCGCCATAGGTACCATTAAAGCATAGTCCAAACCACTTCAATGGTTGTAGTCGACCGCTCATCTTAACGCCCCAGCCCAATAGTGAGGTGTTATTATCGGTCACATTGTTATTCATATACATATTACGTAACACCGCCGAAGCACGTATATGGTGCTGCTGATCTGCACCTAGCCTACACTGAATATACATTGGTATATCTGGCACACGCTGAGGGATAGGTGAGAATGCCTCATCATATGTTCCCGAGATACTAGGCAGCTCGACAGCAATAGCTGCGGTCATACGATCGTTGCAAAATGAGTGCTGGTAGCGCATCATCGTTGCATAGTTAAATGAGTATGCATTAGGACCCTCGAAATCAACGGTCTGAGGCGCGGCATTGAGATCACAGAATGTTGTGGCATCACGTCCGATAGTTAACCCCAAAAAAGAGACATAGGCGTAGCGCAGACGTGGAGTATAGCTATTGGTTACACCCTCTGCATCCCAGCCTGTTGATCCATGGAAATCCATATCAATATAGATCTCAATCTGCCCCAAAGCGCGACTGTTAGCTATTCCACGCAGATATACACGCGATGTTGAGGCATCCATAACTAGCTGCTGTCGCGAGGTGAGATCACCCGGAACGGGGATGTCGGCAGTGATAAAATCGGGACTCTGCACCAACCCCTTAAAGTCGTAGCTTGTGCGCAGATTGATATATCCACCCACACCAAAGGTAAATTTATTCTGGCGATGAGTAAGGAGGAACATTGGTGGCGCAACACTCTGGTATCCGGTTCTAAAGCTATTCATATACTCATCTATAGCCTTTTTACGAGTGTCATCACACTCTGTCTTACGCTCCCTAACATGCTCCTTAGCCTTTTCAGTCGATGTAAAGTGGTAGAGTTGGGGTGCATCCTCCCCCCCGACAATAATCACCGAGCGCGGAGTGATCTCATCCAGCGTATCACCCATAGTGAACAGATAGTCTCGTGCATAGATTGTTGATGTAGTCATAAGCATCAGAGCAATCAATAGTCTAATTGTTTTCATCTCAATTTTGATTTGTTGTTAATAAATTTTCAAATTTTATATTTTCGATGAGTGTAGAGACAAAATGTGTGCCAATGTGATTTACAAAAGATGTTAACCCCATAAGTTTTGAAAGGTGCAATATTTTATGTATGTTTGTATAAAATGTGATTAAAGATGAAAATAACACTCTCTGTTGCCCTCTCAAGCGACAATTATATGGATGACAACACCCCGAAACGCCTCATCCTCTCTACACCTAGCGACTGGGCTGAGGTCTATAAATTGCGCAATATGCACGATGCTATAGTAGTTGGGGGCAACACACTACGACGCGACAACCCATCGCTATCCCCCAAAGGCGAAGAGAGTGATAGAACTCCTTTGAGGGTCGTTGTGAGCGGCAGAGGTGCGATCGAAGAGGGGTTGAAGATATTTCACCGTGAGGGAGGCAAGGTGGTTATATTCTCAAATATCGAACGCCCCGAGCTAAGCGATCTAGCAGAGGTTATCGTAGCGCCAAAGATCGACATACCTTTAATAATAAGCGCGCTAGAGCGGCTAGGGGTAGAGTCGCTATTGGTCGAGGGTGGGGCGGAGATTTTGAAGATGTTCCTAGCCTCAGGCGAGGTGAACACACTGCGCGTAGCACGCAACCCAAAGATCTACGTAGGTGACCCAACAGCGCCATACTTCGACCCTACAGAGTGGATTACCAACCATAGAGCAATCGAGGAGAATCTCGATGGAATGGAGATCTCAACATATACCCTATCAACTAGAGGAGAGGCAAACAGCAGAGATAAAGAGCTAATAGTCAGAGCGATAACAAACAGCCTAAACTCACCCGAGAGAGATAGCTGCTACCGTGTAGGAGCAGTGATTGAGACTGCCGATGGAGCTATTTACGATGGATATACACTTGAGACCTCACCAACACACCACGCCGAACAAGCGGCAATAACCAAAGCTCTAGCATCTGGAGCTGAACTAAAAGGGGCAACAATATACAGCACTATCGAACCCTGCTCACAACGCTCTAGCGAACCCAAAAGCTGCTCAGAGCTGATAGTAGAGCATCAATTCGCACGTGCAGTATTCGCACTCTACGAGCCGAGCCACTTTGTCGAGTGCCACGGAGCGGAGAGGCTACGCCACTCTGGAGTGGAGGTTATATATATAGGGGGTGATTATGCACGCAGAGTTGTCGAGATTAACAGCCATGTTTTAAACGAGTAGTTGACCTTGGCGACACTCGGTCGCAAAAAAAGCCTACGCAGGTGAATAACACCCACGTAGGCTAGAAAAACATCAAACCGTTAACTAAGAGAAGTAGCGGTTATATAGACCTTGGAATCCTGATCCGTGACGAGCCTCATCCTTAGCCATCTCGTGAACTGTATCGTGAACAGCATCTAGGTTCTGCTCCTTAGCCATACGAGCTAGGCGGAACTTATCCTCACATGCGCCACACTCAGCGTTCATTCTCTTCTCAAGGTTAGTCTTAGTATCCCAAACAACCTCACCGATCAACTCAGCGAACTTTGCAGCATGCTCAGCCTCCTCGAAAGCGTAGCGCTTAAACGCCTCAGCGATCTCTGGATACCCCTCGCGATCTGCCTGACGACTCATTGCCAAATACTGACCAACCTCTGAACACTCGCCAGAGAAGTGTGCTGCCAACCCCTCGAACAACTCTGCACTAGCACCCTTGCCATCACCTAGCTTATGCTCAGTTACAAACTCCAAAGCTCCGTTAGACTCTGCCTGCTCAACAAATTTCTCTGCTGGTACTTTACATAGAGGACACTTCTCAGGTGCCTCAGCTCCCTCGTGGATATAACCACATACGGTACAACGCCATTTCTTTGCCATAATCTTAATCTTTTCTTTGTAAATAAATTTCTTCCTTTAATCCTATTGCAAAGATAGGGTATTTAACGCAAACCGCAATAGATTTTCGATCATAATTATCTATGTATCTATAGGTATTTCTTATAGTACCAACTTCTGCACGATAATTGCAAACCATAACAGCATAATAAAAAATCAAATTATGGAGAGTAAAACAACTAACAGTCCATCAGGATTTAAATTAAGTATCTGGACTCTGGTGGTGATGAATGTCACCGCTGTGGTGAGTCTGCGCGGTCTCGCTGCCGAGGCGGTCTACGGTCTATCATCGGCATTCTTCTACCTCTTTGCGGCATTCGCATTCCTTGTCCCGACAGCTCTTGTTGCAGCTGAGCTAGCGGCAATGTTCTCCGACAAGCAGGGTGGTGTGTTCAGGTGGGTTGGCGAGGCTTTCGGAACACGTATAGGCTTTGTAGCGATATGGCTACAGTGGATTCAATCGACCATCTGGTACCCCACGGTGCTGACCTTTGGTGCTGTATCATTAGCCTTTGTCGGGATGGATCAGACCCACGATATGTCGCTAGCATCCAACAAGTTCTTCTCGTTGGCGGTGGTTCTAATCATCTATTGGCTAGCTACTATGATCGCTCTGCGCGGTTTAAGTTGGGTTGGTAAGATCAGCAAGTGGGGCGGAATTGTCGGAACGATCATCCCCGCTGGACTACTTATTGTGCTGGCGATAATCTACTTAGCCACAGGGGGTGAGAACCACCTCAACATGAAGGGCAGCTTCTTCCCCGACCTCACCGACATGAACAACATCGTACTGGCGAGCAGCATCTTCCTCTTCTACGCCGGTATGGAGATGATGGGTATCCACGTGATGGAGGTGAAAGATCCTGCGCGCAACTACCCCAAAGCGATTATCTTTGGCTCGTTGATTACAGTGTTGATCTTTGTTCTTGGAACATTCTCGCTGGGTGTTGTCATCCCATCCGACCAGATCAACCTCACCCAATCGCTGCTCATTGGTTTCGATAAGTTCTTCGCCTACCTCAGCATGTCGTGGGCTGCACCGATCATCGCCATTGCTCTAGCCTTTGGAGTCTTGGCGGGTGTATTGACATGGGTTGCCGGACCATCGAAGGGAATCTTTGCTGTGGGAAAGGAGGGCTACCTACCGCCATTCTTCCAGAGGGCAAACAAGCAGGGTGTGCAGTGCAATATTCTACTCACTCAGGGTGTTTTGGTCACCCTTCTAGCGCTGCTCTTTGTCGTCATGCCATCGGTACAGTCATTCTATCAGATCCTCTCGCAGCTCACCGTACTCCTATATTTAATAATGTATATGTTGATGTTTGCCTCGGCAATTGTCTTGCGATACAAGATGCCTAATGCCCCTCGACCATTCCGATTGGGTCGTGGCAACTGGCTGATGTGGCTGCTTGGCGGTCTGGGTCTATGCAGCTCACTACTAGCATTTATATTGAGCTTTATACCACCTAGCCAGATCACTACAGGTAGCAATACCGTCTGGTATGGGGTGTTGATTATCGGCTCGCTTGTTGTCCTTGCAATGCCATTTATCATCTACGCCATGCGCAAGCCATCGTGGAAGATGGAGAGAGAGGCTGAGTAAGAGTCAATGAATAGGGCTGAGTAGATCTACTCAGCCCTATTAAGCAATCACCCTACTGCTGTGGTGGGTAATCAATAGAGTAGTGCAGACCTACCGACTCACATCGTGCCTGTCCCTGTTTGATTGTTAGATATGCCACAGCGATCATATTCCTCAGCTCACATAGCTCGCGGTTGGGTGTGGTCTTATTATATAGCTCCTCGGTCTCATGCCATATTGTCGACAAACGCACCAACGCACGCTGAAGTCTCAAATTTGATCGGACGATACCTACATAGTTAGACATTATCTGCTGCAACTCCTTGCGGCTCTGTACAATAAGGATCATCTCCTCGGCAGAGCTTGTACCCTCAAAATCCCATGCTGGGACACCTCGCTGTATATCAACCTTGTCGAACCTCGTTGCTGAGTGCTTTACCGCCTCATCGGCATAAACCAGCGCCTCGATCAATGAGTTTGAGGCTAGTCGGTTAGCACCATGCAGCCCCGTAGCCGACGACTCACCCAAAACATAGAGCCTCTTGATCGAACTCTCACCATGTAGATCCACCGCCACACCACCACAGCAGTAGTGTGCCGCAGGGGCTACAGGGATCATCTGTTTTGTAATATCAATACCTATAGAGAGACACTTCTCATATATATTTGGGTAGCCACTCTTGGTCTGCTCACCATCCATATGTCGAACATCGAGATAGACAAACGACTCACCGCTGATCTTCATCTCATGGTCGATCGATCGCGCCACCACATCGCGCGGTGCAAGCGATCGCATAGGGTGGTAGCGATCCATAAACTCCTCCCCATTTTGCAACCTCAAAATTGCACCATAACCACGCATAGCCTCAGTGATGAGGAATGATGGAGACTCGCCCAGATTATATAATGATGTTGGATGGAACTGGATAAACTCCATATTCTCTATTCGCGCCTTAGCACGGTGGCACATCGCTATACCATCACCTGTCGCCACCTCGGGGTTTGTCGTCACGCTATATATATTTCCGCAACCTCCCGCCGCCACAACAGTAAACTTAGCCAACATAGTATAGATAGCATGGGTCTCCAGATTGAGTACATAGGCACCAAAGCAGTTAATCCCTCGTGTATGTTTAGTCACAAACTCACCCAGATGGTGCTGCGTAAGCAGATCGATAGCGAAGTGGTTCTCAAGAACCTTTATCCTAGGATGGCTCTTCACCCTCTCGATCAACGCACGCTCGATCTCCGCACCGGTGAGATCCTTATAGTGGAGAATACGATGCTCCGAGTGTCCACCCTCGCGATGTAGCTCAAAGCGTCCATCCTCATCCATATCGAAGCGAGTTCCCCACCTCACAAGATCCTCTATCAACTCCGGCGCGCGACGAACAACCATCTCCACCACCTCTCGATCGCACTTCCCCGCACCACAAACCAACGTATCCTCAATATGTTTCTCAAAGGTGTCGGGTTCATAGCTCACTGAGCAGATACCTCCCTGTGCATAGTTCGTATTGCACTGCTCCATCTTACCCTTAGTAACGATAACTACATCGCCAATCTCGGCTGCTTTCAGCGCGAAGCTCAACCCCGCAGCTCCCGAGCCGATTACTAAATAGTCACATGTTATATCCATACAATCTTCGTATATTATAAGTTCTTTACTCCTATCATGCAGAGCAAATATCTCTAGTATAAGTTATCATACATACTCTCGCTCTTATCATACTTAAGATCCGATAGAGATGATGCCTTAACAGCAATATTAAAACTCCAGCTACGATAGTATCCAAATGGGATCCAGCTAAACGACATCTGCCAACAGTGCAGATCACGCGTTATGGAGACCGAGGTGGTGGTAAACTGTCTACTCTCAAGGTCAAATCCCGAGCTGGCGGTGAGTCCCATCTTCTTAGTAAATGTTATCGAGCCACTCAGACCCAACGACTGGGTGATACTGGGTTCATAACCCGTTGTTCCATTATCAAGGTAGTTAACACCATAGCTAATCACATAGTTAAATCCCAGATTCCACGGCAGCGAAAAGTCATAATAGGTCGCCGCCATTGCCGTTCGTCGCATCACTGGATCCATCGTCCCATCGGGGTCGTAGTATGGATTTGTATACTCTGGTGGCAGCGAGTTAATATCATTTATCGCTGGTGTAGACTTATCTGATCGCGACTTAAAGGTGTATCCATACGACCAGCTGGTGCTGGTCACCCTACCGGGGAAGAAGAGTTTATCATATCGCACACCCTCGGGGCTGACCTTATAGGGGTCGAGCGTCATCGATAGGTTAAGTCCAAAGTTATTGAATAGCGTTGTACGGAAGGTAAGGGCAATTGTCGATAGCTTCATTGAATCGGCAAGGAAGTTATACGAACCGCTCAACTTCAACTCCTCGATAAGTTTAATCTTCCTCACCCCCGAGGTATCACGTTTCGATCGCACCTTCATCTCCAATGTCTGTGACAGTGAGCCATTAAGCGACATTGTCTCTCCCGAAGAGGGTACTCCATAGGCGTTACCGGTGAATGGTGAATATGTCTTTGTTGTTCCCAAAGAGTCACTCTGCACCGTAGCGTAGTAGCCATACTTCTGTCGCGAGAAGTCGGGGGCATAGCTCATCCCCACGGTTGGGGTTATCGTATGGCGTATAGCACGTATAGGGTTATTGGGACCCTTTGCCTGATACATTCCATATACTGTAGTCGATGCTGAGAGCGATGTTGTATAGTTATAGAGACGATAGAATCCATACTCAGGATCAAGGGTGTCAATTGTGTTGGTCTCGGCATTCCACTGCTGCTGGAACTGCTGGAAATACCACTTCTCTGTGTAACTAAACGAGGGGGTAAGATTGATATACTTAAATAGATTGAATGATGCCGAGACTGGGATAGAGTGTTGAATACCGTTGCTCATATCCTCTAGCGTCTGTTTGGTCATTAGCTCAGACTCAGTCGTTGTCACCGAGTTTGTCATCTTCATCGAGTAGCTCATCGCGATCTTCTCATACCACTTTGTGCTACCCACCTGATCGCCAAACTTGAAGGGGTAGAACTGCGAAACGCTAAATGCCAACGAGGGGAATGTGAGCGATATAGCCTCTGTCTGTGAGTTCTGCGAGATAGCCATATTTGTGGTCAACGAGGCTTTATTCCAAGTCTTTGAGTATGCGATAGATGAGTTAGTCTGTGTACTCAACATATCGCTGATCGTTGTAGCGGAGTACTTGCTATAGCCGCTAGAGGTGAAGTTCACCGAGGCAGAGAAGGTTGACCCCGGATTTGCCTTAGCATCCTGTGAGTGAGTCCACTGTATACGGTATGTATTCTGCGCCAAGTAGTCATCTTGATACTTCTCTCCCGCCACCACCTTTGAGTAGTCGATATTAACATTACCGCTATACTTATACCTCTTAACATAACGCGATGTTGCCGAAGCCTCCCACGAACCCAGCGAGTAGAAACCTCCCTGAAGCGTAAGATCAAGATAGTCGTTAATAGAGAAGTAGTATCCCAGATCGCGGATAAAGAATCCCTGCGTTCCATCCTCACCATACGAGGGCATAATAAGTCCCGATCGAGGACCCGAATAGAGCGGGAAGAAACCCTCAGGCAGACCAAGGAAGTAGATCGGCACATCCTCCATCACCAGATATGCTGGTCCGGTAACCACCTTCTCGCCGGGGATCACCTTCGCTTTGGTCATAGCTAGATAGAAGTGGGGGTGCTCCACACAGTCACATGTGGTATATTTTCCTCCGTGAATATAAATATGATCATTATCATGTTTTTTTACATGGTCGCCGACCAACCAGCCATCACCCTCCTGAGTGGCGATACCCTTGATCTTTGCCATCTCGGTATCCATATTGTAGGTGATCGTATCCATGGTATAGGTCGATCCGCCATCGATAAAGACCGGCTTTGTCACACTCATCACCCCCGCCGAATCGATCTCTACTCCGCGAGCAAAGATCTCATTAGTAGACATATCGACCTCCATAATATCTGCCTCCATCGACATACTCTGGTAGTTGATCTTTCCCTTATTGTAGATATAGATCTTACTATTTCGCACATCGTAATATACCGAGTCGTCATTGGTACCATCCATCACATCTTCGAGCGGTGATTTGGCGACTCTAGGTCCCTGCAAGCTATCACCACTCCCGACGCTATCGGGCTGCACCTCTCCTCCACGACCAGCTCTATTTCGCCCCAACAGTGGTCTACGCTGTCGACCAACACTATCGCTCCGCTCAACACTCACACTGTCGCGCAAAGGCAACTCCTCCTCACTCAACTCAGCCGATGAGGTGAACTGACCTAACACCACCCCCACCGTGAAAAGGAGCAGAATTAACAGAGAGACTAGATATTTTATCCTAAATATATACAAAATTTCAAAAAAAAGTGTAACTTTGCCGACAAGGTCGGCAAGGGGTTATTAGTTATTATTTGTTAGTTATTAGTTGAGTAAGTTATTAAATTTACCGCCCATAATCTAACGCAAATAACCCTAAACATACAGACGACAAAGATAGCTAAAAAATTATATTTATCTCGATTTTTAAGTGAAAATGAACTATTTTTTAAGTTTAATCACAGCTCTTTTAACGCTAACAACCACACTCTGGTCTGGTGAAACGTTGGCGCAAGGTGTCAAAGTGATCGTCATCGACCCGGGTCATGGCGGTAAATTCCCCGGCGCCTCATACAAGGGTGTTACTGAAAAGGAGTTAAACCTAAAGATTGCACTACAGCTAGGTGACATGATTAAAAAGGCACACCCAGAGGTGAAAGTTATCTATACTCGCACCAAGGATATAGCCCTTGGAACTACCCTTAGCGCCGACCTAGGCGCACGTAATAAGATCGCCAACAACGCTAAGGGTGATCTATTCATCTCCATCCACGCCAATGCAGCAGTTAGCGCCTCGGCACAAGGGGCAGAGACAATTATCATGGGCGAGTCATCTCTTGAGGAGCAACGCAACTATAATGCCCTATACACCGCCAACAGAGATGAGATCATTGATATGTCAAACGAGAAGAATGCCGCTATCGTAAGGGCATATATCGAGAACTACCAATACACCTACGGACAGTACAGCGAGGCTCTAGCACGACTAGTACAGAAGGGGTATGCAAAGAATGGGCGCAACACACGACCCCTACGCCGCCAACCGCTAATGGTTCTCTACGGCACAGATATGCCCTGTATCCTCACAGAGGTTGGATTTATGAGCAACCCATCGGAGTTCGCCTTCCTCTGCTCATCGAGAGGGCAGGCAACAATCGCCCGCTCTATATTTGACGGAGTGGATGAGTATATTAAACTCATGGCTAAACTTAATAACGGCAGCTCTACCAAACTACCAGAATCAAATACCGCACTTAAAAAGGGCTACACAGTCCAAATACTCTCTACAGACTCAAAGCTCAAAGAGAACGACCGCGCATTCAAGAGCTTTGCGGGTCAGCAGTGGGTTAAGATAGGTAGTGGAAAGTTCAAATATAAATACTGTATCGGCAAGTACGCTACTCGCGAGGAGGCAAGCAGAGCCTTACCACAAATCAAGCGAGAGTTCAAAGATGCCTTTATAACAAATTTCTAGCAGTAGCGAAAAAGATGAAAAAGATGAAAAATGAGGTTAAAATAGGGATATTCACCCTACTAATGATTATCGGAGCATGGGCTGGACTACGCTTCCTTAGTGGCATAGATCTACTAGGCAGCAACAATAACCTATACGCCAACTACCCAGAGGTAAGCGGAATACAACCATCCTCACCAATCCTGATCTATGGGGTTAAAGTTGGAAGCGTCTCTGAGGTTATACTCAACCCAACGGCAAAGAGCCTCAACGACAAGGTTACCCTTCAGCTATCGGTATCAAACAAATATATGATCCCAAAAGATAGCAAGGCTGAGATCTTCAGCAACGGGATCATGGGAGGAAAGGCGATAAATATCATTATGGGCGAGAGTAGTGACTACCTTCACTCGGGAGAGAGTATCACCGGATGTCATGAATATGGACTATTAGACAAAGCTGAGGGGGAGCTATCAGAACTCAAAGCGATGGTTGAGAGCGTCACTTCAGAGCTTCAGCTCACCCTATCGACACTCAACGGCATTATGACAACCAATGCAAAGCAGATAGGTGGTGTGGTGGCAAATATGGAGCAGCTAACCTCTAACCTCAACGCTCTTATCGACTCTGAGCAGGGAGATGTTACGAGGATGGTCTCTGGTCTAGCCGACCTAACGCAGACACTGGGCGATAATGCAAAGAGCATTGATAACATTGTAGGTAACTTAGACTCTATCTCCAGCGAGTTTGCTGAGGCGGAGTTGAGCAACTCAATCAACTCTACACTCAACAACCTATCGTCACTAACGGCAAAGCTAAACTCTGATAGCGGCACAATAGGTAAGATGATGAGTGACGATAGCCTCTACAACAATTTAAACGCTGCACTAATCAACCTCGACTCACTACTCTTCGACTTCAAGGATCGCCCCGATAGATATATCAACGTCTCGGTCTTTGGCAAGGATTACGACCGAAAGTATGCTAAGGCGGAGAAGAAGAGGGCAAAAGCGGAGAAGAATTACAGCAAAAAATGATATACCCAAGTAATTTCGAGCAGAAATTAGGTTTCGATCGTCTGCGCGAACAGATTGCGGCAAAGTGTACAATCAGCTCAGCGACACAGAAGATCTACAATCAGCTCTTCACACATAGAGAGAGTGATATAACCCATCGACTCCAACTCACCAATCAGATGCGCACGATGCTGATGATGGAGAGTGGCTTCCCTCGCGGAGGCTATAGCGATATTGAGGGTGTGGTGAACCAGATAGCTATTGAGGGTAGCTTTCTCGATATTGAGCAGCTGGCGGCATTGAGACAGTCACTAACTGCCGTAGGTGCAATCACAACCTACATCGCCAAGAGGGCAGAGGATAGCAGCAATGGGGAGTACAACAGACTCTATGAACGAGGATCGATGCTCAGCTCATATGGCTATATCGTCTCGATGATCGATAATATCATCGACCGATTCAACCAAGTTCGCGATAACGCCTCACCTGAGTTGGCTACAATACGCCGCGCAATACGCGAGCGCGAAGCACACGCATCGAAACGCATGCAGCAGATCATGGCGGCAGCCAAGGGGTCGGGGGTGGTCGATGCTGAGGCGATGATCTCTATACGAGATGGACGTGCGGTGATCCCCGTTGCGGCGGGTAACAAGCGCAAGCTCAGTGGCTTTGTCCACGATGAGTCGGCAACGGGAAAGACGGTATATATCGAGCCTGCGGAGATTGTTGAGATCAATAATGAGCTGCGCGAGTTGAGATATGATGAGAGACGCGAGATTGTGAAGATACTCACAAACTTCACCGATACGATACGCCCCGATAGGGAGTCGATAGCTGCAGCGAGCGACTATTTGAGTGATATAGATATGCTCTGTGCCAAGGCACTCTGGGCGATCGAGAATGAGTGTGTACTACCTATAATGTCCGATGAGGGGGCGATGGTGCTACGCTCAGCGAGACACCCACTGCTAGAGCAGACATTGAAGAGCCAAGGGAGGGAGATTGTTCCGCTCAACCTCACGCTCAATAGAAAGGAGCATATTTTGGTCATCTCTGGTCCCAATGCAGGAGGAAAATCTATCTGCCTCAAGACCACTGGAATTGTTCAATATATGTTCCAATGTGGCTTTTTAGTCCCGCTATCGGAGAACTCCGAGCTGCCGATCTTCGAATCGATGTATATCGATATTGGTGATGAGCAGTCGATAGATAACGACCTCTCGACCTACTCGTCGCACCTCTACAATATGAAGAGCATGCTCTCGGGGGCAAGCGACCGCTCGCTGGTCCTTATCGATGAGTTTGGTTCGGGTACTGAGCCTGTGATCGGAGGGGCTATTGCCGAGGCGATACTCGACAGGCTGCTGAGCAGGGGGAGCTATGGCGTGATAACCACCCACTACTCCAATATAAAATATTACGCCTCATCGACCGAGGGGATAGCCAATGGAGCGATGAGCTTTGATGTGCAGAATATCCGCCCACTCTTTAGATTGGAGATGGGTAAGCCGGGTAGCTCATTTGCCGTTGAGATAGCTCGCAAGATCGGTCTCCCTGAGGATATTATCCGCTCAGCGAGTGAGAAGGCGGGAAGTGAACATATCAACCTAGAGCGCCAGCTACGCGAGATAACCAGAGACAAACGCTACTGGGAGCAGAAGAGGGAGAAGATCCGCCATGCCGACAAAAAGGTTGAGAGCATGGAGCAGAGCTATGCTGAGCAGCTCTCGAAGATCCGCGAAGAGCGCAAGGAGATCATCGCTAAGGCGCGTGCCGAGGCAAAGAAGATGATTGCCGATGCCAACAGAGAGATTGAGCAGACGATAAAGACCATCCGCGAGTCGCAAGCAGAGAGGGAGATCACAAAGCTAGCCCGCAAAGAGTTCGACACCTTCAAGCAGCAGATCGAGCGTGAGGAGGAGCATAAGCGAGACCAATCGATCCTTCAAGATATGGAGAGGGTGAAGAGGCGACAGGAGCGACGAGCAGAGCGCAAACTTCGCGAGGGTTCAGTAGTTAATGAACCAGTGGTAAAAGAGGAGATAAAGTTGGAGGTTACAGTGGGCTGCAAGGTGCGTATCGAGGGTCAAGAGACCCTTGGCGAGGTGCAGTCGATCAAGGGTAAAAAAGCTCAGGTAGCCTTTGGGCAGATCTTGACGATGGTTAATATTGCATCGTTAACGGTTATCTCTAACTCTGAGTTTAAGAGGGCTACACGACCCACGACACCGCGAACACGTATCTCCACGGAGATCTCAACAAGGAGACTTAACTTCAAGGATAATATCGATGTTAGGGGGTTGAGAGCTGCCGAGGCGTTGGATAGAGTGATGGAGTTTATAGATGATGCGACGATGGTTGGTGTAGGTTCGGTAGCTATTCTCCACGGTAAGGGAACGGGGGCGTTGAAGGAGGAGATAAGGGGTTACCTACGCTCTATACCAGATGTCAAGCGAGCGGTAGATGCACACGCCGACCGAGGTGGCTCAGGAATTACAGTAGTTGAGTTCCACCAATAAGGTAGCAAAAAAAGAGAAACAAAGTTTCTCTAGCTCAGCGGGGAGCACCCCGCCGCCGCCCGCGCAGGGCAGCCCCAGACGACCGCCCTCACTCAATAAAAGCGATTTTTCAAAAAAAAATCGCATTGAGGGCGGTGGGTTCAAAGAACCCATGTAACCCGAGATATAATTATAATATTAAAATGAAATATAGCTTAAAAGAGATAGCCAACATAGTAGGTGGCAAGCTAACAGGTTGCGACAGGGCAATCGATGCGATAAGCACCGATTCACGCAGCATGCCCAGTGGCAATGGTGTTCTCTTTGTAGCTATCAATGGGGCAAATAGCGACTCTCACCTCTTCATCGACCAGATGAGCAGCAGAGGGGTACGTTCATTTATAATCGAGAGAGAGGCGGAGTATAGACCCGACCACTCCTACATCAAGGTAGGCAACTCGATAGAAGCCCTCCAAAGGTGGGCAGCCCACCACCGCCAGACATTCAAAGGCAGAGTCGTAGCTATCACAGGGTCGAACGGCAAGACAACGGTCAAGGAGTGGTTCGCACAGTCGATACCATCGAATATCAAGCTCTTCCGCTCACCGAGAAGCTACAACTCACAGCTAGGTGTTGCCCTCTCGCTGCTGATGATAGAGGGTGATGAGGATATTGCACTTATCGAGGCGGGTATATCTAAGACAGGTGAGATGGAGCGGCTAGAGGAGATGATCCAACCAGAGATTGTAGTATTCACCTCAATAGGCGAGGCACACCAGAGCGGCTTCACCTCACTAGAGCAGAAGATAGAGCAGAAGTTAATCCTTGCCCGCAGGGCGGAGAGGATCATCTACCATAGCGCATATGAGAGCCTCACCGATGCTATACTATATCTTAATATCGAGAAGATCGACAGCTCAAAATTTGAGAGTAGCGATCAACACAACCAAGCGATGAGAAGAGATGCAGAGGTTGTCGCAGCGATGTGTCACACATTAGAGCTACCCACCCCCGACACAAATAACTTTAGCAATATAGCTATGAGGCTAGAGGTTATCGAGGGTCTGAGCGACTCGATGATAATCAACGACAGCTACAATAGCGACCTCAACTCACTAGAGATAGCACTCGATGAGCTTAGGCGACTAGGCAAGGGTAGAGAGAGTATCGTTGTATTATCGGACATCCGCCAGAGCGGACTAAGCCGAGAGGAGCTATACAGCAGAGTCAACAGACTACTCAAACGCTCCGAGGTGGCGCATATATATGGTGTCGGCAGGGAGTTGCAAGCCTCAGCAAGACTCTTCGAGATGCCCTGCACCATCTACCCAACCACCGAGGAGCTTATATCAAGGCTATCAGCCGAACACTATTCAGAGCGAGCTATTCTTCTAAAAGGAAATAGAGAGAGCCGTTTCGAGCAGATAGCTCACGCACTATCGAAACAGTCGCACACCACAACGCTAGAGGTTAATTTGGAGGCGATGAGTGAGAATATCAACTACCTACAATCACACCTACACAAGGGTTGCAAGAGGGTGGCAATGGTTAAGGCTCGCAGCTATGGAGCAGGGGGCATCGAGGTTGCCAAACACCTACAACTAAACAATATAGACTACCTAGCTGTAGCCTTTGCCGATGAGGGGGCGGAGCTACGCCGAGGAGGGGTAACAATGCCGATCATCGTTCTCAATGCCGATGATGGCAGCTTTGCGCAGATGGTAGATTACCAACTAGAGCCTGAGATCTACTCACTGAGATCGCTGAGGTCATTCACTCGAAGCGTTGAAGCGAGGGGCGAGAGGGGTTACCCTATACATATTAAGCTCGACACCGGCATGCACCGATTGGGATTTATGTCGGAGGATATTGAGTCACTATGCGAGGAGTTAAATAGTTTGCGAGGGGTTGTTCGGGTCTCGACAATATTCTCTCACCTCTGCGCGGCAGATATGGGCGAGCAGGGTCGAGAGAGGACAGAGAGACAGATCGAGCTGTTTGAGATGATGAGCAGTGCAATCGAGAGGGGCATAGGTTACAAAACCATCCGCCACCTAGCCAACTCAGCGGCAATTGAACACTACCCCAATGCCCACTTCGATATGGTTAGATTGGGGATCGGACTCTACGGCTTTGGGAGCGATGGTGTCACCCCAATATCAAAACTAACGACAAAGATAGTGCAGATAAGGGGTCTGAGAGCGGGCGAGAGTGTTGGTTATGGGGTGACATGGAGCGCTGAGAGAGATAGTAAGATCGCCACCATCCCGATAGGGTATGCCGATGGTCTAGATAGGCGATTGGGTGGCGAAGCATGGAGTGTAATTATCGGAGGGTCGAAAGCACCAATCGTTGGGCGCATCTGCATGGATAGCTGCATGGTTGATGTGACCGATCTGGAGAGTGTCAATGAGGGCGATGAGGTAGTAATCTTCTCAGCGGAGAGTGGCAACCGCGCCAGCGACATCTCCGAGCTACTAGGCACCATCCCCTACGAGATCCTAACCTCAATCTCTGCCAGAGTTAAACGAATATATGTTAAGTAATGAAAGGAACACTATATCTTATCCCATGCCCTATTAGCGAGGAGCGGTTACCCTTTGAGGTTACGCCACAGGCTAACCATGCGGTGATCGATGCGCTCGACTACTTTATTGTTGAGAATACCCGCTCAGCTCGGCGCTTCCTGTCGAAGTGCAAGATCAGCCGGACAATTGATGAGTTGACATTTGTTGAACTCAATGAACATACCACTCAGCAGCAGGAGGTTGAGAGGATGGTGGAGCTGATCGACAAGGGGCGCTCAGCAGGTGTGATCTCCGAGGCGGGGGTGCCGGCAGTTGCCGACCCGGGGGCTTTGGTTGTCGCAGCGTGCCACCGCAGAGGGATAAAGGTTATTCCGCTGGTTGGACCATCATCGATCATCATGGCGCTGATGGCATCGGGTCTCAATGGGCAGTCATTCGCCTTCAACGGCTACCTACCCATCAAAGAGCCTCAGCGATCAAAGGCTATCAAGAGCTTCGAGCGTAGGGCGCAGAGCGAGAGGCAGTCGCAGATATTTATCGAGGCACCATACCGAAATATCAAACTCTTTGAACAGCTAATAACAACCCTCAACCCCTCTACCCTACTCACCGTAGCGGTCGATATAACCTCAGAGAGTGAGTTTATCGTAACCAAAGAGTGCCGAGAGTGGGGGCGATCGTCAAAGATCGAAATGAATAAAAAACCGACTATTTTCATTATCGGATAGCTGAGGGCGACAATTGGCGCGCAATTTGCGACATTAAGAGAAAAAGAAAAACAATAGATATACAATGAATACTGAAAAGATTAAAGATCAAGAGGTTACAATGGATCAGCCGATCGATGAGCAGCAGGGTAACGCAGCAGAGGAGCAGTCAAGAACTGACAATATGACAGAGGAGAGCGCTGCTGACGACAATATGACAGAGTCGGCACCTAAGGAGGAGAATGTAGATTGGAAAGATCGCTACATCCGTTTGCAGGCTGAGTTTGATAACTTCCGCAAACGCACCCTTAAGGAGAAGATGGAGTTGGTGCAGATAGGTAGTGGCAACACCGTTAAGAACTTCCTACCTGTGGTAGATGATATGCAGCGCGCAATCGTAGCTATGGAGAAGAGTGAGGACATCAACGCATTGCGCGAAGGTATAACACTCATCTCTAACAAGTTAGCTGAGAGCCTCAAGCAGTGTGGAGTGAGCGAGATCGAGGCTCTTGACAAGGAGCTAGACACCGACTACCACGAGGCTGTGGCTCGTTTCGCAGCGGGCGAGGATAAGCAGGGTAAGATCATCGATGTGGTCCAGAGTGGCTACACAATGGGTGATAAGGTTTTACGTTTCGCTAAAGTAGTTGTGGGGGAGTAATATGGCAGAGAAGAGAGATTACTACGAGGTACTGGGTGTCCCAAAGAGCGCCAATGCCGATGAGATAAAAAAGGCTTACCGCAAGGCGGCGATCAAGAACCACCCCGACAAAAACCCGGGTGATAAGGGTGCTGAGGATCGCTTTAAGGAGGCGGCAGAGGCATATGACATCCTCTCAGATGACCAGAAGAGGGCGCGCTACGATCAGTTTGGACACGCCGGCATGGGCGGTGCAGCGAGCGGCGGCGCAGGTGGCTATGGTGGCTTCGGTGGGGGTGGATTCTCTATGGATGACATCTTTTCACAATTTGGAGACATCTTCGGAGGACACTTCAACGGTGGTCGTGGAGGGTATTCACGAGGTGGTCAGAGGGTTAACCGCGGAACAGATATTCGCATCAAGGTGCGCCTAACGCTAGAGGAGATCGCCGAGGGGGTAACCAAGAAACTAAAGATAAGCAAGCTAATCACCTGCGACAAGTGCGGTGGTTCGGGAGCTAAAGATAAAGACTCATACACCACATGCCACACCTGCCAAGGATCGGGGTATGTAACGAGAGTCGAGAACTCATTCTTCGGACGTGTACAGACTCAGGGGGTCTGCCCAACATGTAACGGAACGGGTAAGATCATCACCGACAAGTGCGACAAGTGTGGTGGCAACGGAGCTATCCGCGGTGAGGAGATTGTAGAGGTTCAGATCCCAGCAGGAGTTGGTGAGGGTATGGTTCTCAACGTCTCAGGCAAGGGAAATGCCGCTATACAGGGTGGTGTCAATGGCGATCTACACGTTATGATTGAGGAGGAGCATAACCCAGAGTTGATACGTGACGGCAACGACCTGATCCACAACCTCAACATCACCGTCACCACGGCGCTATTGGGTGGCACGGTGGAGGTACCAACCATCAGCGGACGAGCAAAGATCAAGATCGCTCCGGGAACACATGCGGGTAAGGTGCTTAAGCTCAATGGCAAGGGAATACCCGATGTCAATGGATATGGACGAGGAGATATATTGGTTGTGGTTGATATAACCATCCCCGGCTCACTCAACTCAGAGGAGAAGAAGTTAGTTGAGAAGCTAGCGAAGTTGCCATCTTTCGAGAGGGCTGAATCTGTAAAAAACCAGAATATCTTCGAGCGAATGAAGAGCTTCTTCAGGTAGAGAGAACGTTCTGAGAGGAGTAAATGATAACACACTCCTGTCATGCTGAGCGAAGCGAAGTATCTCGTAAGGTCTTTCGCTCAGCATGACAGAGACAGAGTAAAAAAACAAAAACCATGGGAGCATTCACACCATTCAAGCGCAACGCAAATAGGTTCAACTACACCCCACGCTACTACGACCCTGCAAAGGAGGAGCGCGAGCAGCGCCGTGAGGAGTTGTTGGGTAGACGACTAGACGCCGACCAGAGCGGTGAGTATATACCGGGTCAATATATCCGAACTCAACGAGATGCACGCAATGCGCGCAGAGGAGAGAAGAGGGGCGTAGGTAGCTCATTCAGGGTGTGGATAATGTTGGGAGTGGTGGTAGCACTAGTTATCCTAGGCTCAGCACTCTACAACTCCATTGTAACGATGATAGTTGGTGGAGAGTCGACAAAACCAAAGGTCGAGAGTACCACAACAGAGGAGGAGGTTTTCAACCCCGAGGCGACAATAATTATCGTCCCCAACGACTATGTAGAGGAGTAGATTATGGATGATAGAATCAGAGTACTACCCGACAGGGTTGCCAACCTAATAGCGGCGGGCGAGGTTGTTCAGAACCCATCTTCAGTGATTAAGGAGATGGTTGAGAATAGTGTCGATGCTGGAGCTACGGAGATTGTCGTGAACTACCGTAATGGGGGTAGTGAGCTGATTCAGATTGTTGATAATGGTATTGGGATGACCCCCAACGATGCCCGTATGTCGTTTGAAAAACACGCTACGAGCAAGATCAAAGATCCGGAGGATCTCTACGCACTCCACACCTTCGGCTTTCGAGGTGAGGCGCTGGCATCTATCGCAGCGGTGGCGCAGGTGGAGCTACGTACACGTTGCGAGGGGTATAATATTGGCACAGTGACCACTGTCAATGGGGGACGATTTGCAGATCAACAACCTACGATGTGCGAGATTGGAACAAACATCTTTGTACGTAATCTATTCTACAATATCCCCGCACGAAAGAAGTTTATCGACAGCAGCAAGAGAGGTGCGAGTCTAATAAAATCGGAGTTTAAGAGGGTGGCGCTATGCAATCCCGAGATTAGCTTCGAACTATATGGTGACAACACCCTAATCTACAAACTCCCCGCGACAAACGAGGTGGGGCGAATAGTTGATATTGCAGGAAAGGCGATTAAACGCAACCTGCTTGAGGCTGAGGCATCAACTACAATCGTTAGGGTACATGGATATATCGGACGTCCAGAGTGTGCGCGACGAGGCACAACGGATCAATATCTATTTATCAATGGAAGGTACTTCAAATCATCATATATACATAGCGCAATAACTAAAGCATACGAGAAGATCATCTCGCCACAACTCAACATCTCCTACTTTCTCTTTATCGAGACCGATCCCGACAGGATAGATGTGAATGTTCACCCACAAAAGATAGAGATTAAGTTTCAAGATAGGGATGAGGTGTGGATGATTGTCAATGCGGCAGCACGCGAGGCACTAGCTAAGAGTGGCTCAGTGCCGATGATGGATTTCGACACTGAGGAGAGCATCGAGATCCCCGTGATGCAGCAGGGCAGCCACTACAGTGAACCCAAGGCGGTCTACGACAATAGCTACAACCCCTTTGCCAAGGAGTCGAAGGTTAGTAGTTGGAGCATGGGTGTAGGCAGCGAGGAGTTCGGAGCGGCAGGCGAGGAGTGGAGCGACATTGAGATGGGCAGCACGCTAGAGTTTGAGAGTGAAGAAGAGCATATTATACAGGGTGAGTTATCTATATCTCAGGATAATATACCGAGCAATCTACTTGTAAACCGAGGCTACGCATGGTTTAACACAAGCGGAGGTGTGATGGTTGTTGACCTTAGACGCGCCCACGAGATGATGCTCTACGAGAGTTACATGGAGCAACTAACGACAAATCAAGTTGTTAGTCAAGGGGTACTATTCCCTATAGAGCTTCAACTGAGCGAGAGTGAATATAGCCAAATATGCGAGGAGATTGAACTCTTCTCGGCGATGGGTTTTGATATTGATCTCGCTAGCGATCACTACATATATATAAGGTCACTACCCGCCAATATATCTAACGAGAGTGTCGATACACTAATATACAAACTGATCCATCTATTCGACACACCAATGGATATGGAGGAGTATAGAAGGGGTCAGATGGCTGAGCTGCTAGCACGAGCCGCTATTGGCGACCAACGCAGAGAGTATAGCGAGCCGGAGGCACGCGATATACTCACCAGAGTGATGCAGAGAGGAGAGATCCCTCGCACCCCATCGGGAAAGAGCATCGCCGTAGAGATTTCAAATGAGGAGATTAAGAGTAGACTAAATTAAAATTACAATGAATAGATTCAAACAGATGACCCCGCCAATGGTGCTAAACCTACTAATTATCAACGGTCTAGGACTGATGGCAACTACACTATTCCCAAGACTTGCAATCCACCTAGGTCTACTACCCCTACAGGGTGGTTTTATGCCATGGCAGGTGGTTAGCTATATGTTCCTCCATGGCGACCTATCTCACCTATTCTTCAATATGTTTGCCCTCTGGATGTTTGGACGAACGCTGGAGATGAGGCTCGGGTCACAACGTTTTCTCACCTACTACCTTGTCTGTGGTATCGGAGCAGCGCTGTTACAGCTGGCGGTAGGTCTCTACTACCCCTTTGCAATCACCGTTGGTGCCTCAGGAGCGGTCTTTGGAATTCTGCTCGCCTTTGGTGTTCTCTACCCCAACCAGACTATCGTGCTGCTTATTCCACCTATTCCGATGAAGGCTAAGTACTTTGTTATCCTCTACGGATTGTTGGAACTCTACCTAGGTTGGCGAAACAACCCGCTCGACAATGTGGCGCACTTCGCCCATCTAGGGGGTATGTTGTGGGGATTCCTACTTCTCAACTACTGGAAATATAGCGGAAAGATTCGATTCTAAATGGATCTCTACTACGGAAATAGAGTTCGCAAGAGTATAATCACATGGAGGGTCATCCCCTACATCGTTAGCCTACTCATCGCCTCAACACTCCTACTCTCGCTACTGGCACCATATGATAAGCCAGAGGGTGGTGTATTGGGGTGGCTGCTACCTATTGCCGCACTCTACGCACCATACACCTACGCTGCCAACCTTGTGGTGGCGCTACTCTGGATGGTTGCGCGTCGACGCTTTGCCATTCCGCTGCTAGCACTATCGATCATCGCTACATTCAATATTGATCGATACTACAACATTCTCATAATCGCTGGTCTACCTCAATCGAGTGGCGGAGTAACTATTACAATGCAGAACTGTGAAGGTCTCGAAACCATCGATTATCAAGGCGACATAATAACCCTACAACGATTTAAGGGCGAGATCGATCTTGAAAAATATAACCAACACCGCTATGGAGAGCTATTCACACTAAGCAGATACCCAATCGCTGGGCGCGACTCTCTCGATAATATGGCACAGATAACCGACCTTATCTATCGTGGCGATACAATACGTATTATCAATGCCCAGCTACAACGCTCGTTAATAACAGATAGCGAGTATGATGATGAGCAGATGTCGCTATGGTTCAGAGAGTATGGCGAGAGATCCTCTCTTCGAGCATTGGAGGCTGAGAGGATAGATAGCCTAGTTCGATACTCACCATATAAGGTGATAGTTACGGTAGCGATGGAGGATGTAGCACAGAGCTACACCTACAACATATTGACCGAGAACCTCACCGATAGCTACATGGATAATAAATATCTACATAGCCAACACAACAACTACATAAGGGGTAGAGAGCAGCATCGACTGGGGTATATCTTCACCAGCGATGGAATAGAACCGCTCAACTACTCCGACTCTGAGTCGGAGAGTGACCACCGAAAGATTACTCTATACGCAAAAATTAAAAGATAAAGATTATGATTTTAGACAGATTTGAAAACGCCTCTCTCTACTATGGTTTGACTCCTAGCATGGAGCGCGCATTTGAGATTATTGCTCAGACAGATTGGGCATCACTCCCCGCAGGAGTCACCGAGTTGGAGGGTAAGGAGATATTTGTAAATATCATGGAGGTTGATCTCAAGCAGCCTCAAGATGCTAAGTTGGAGATCCACAACCGCTATGCCGACATCCAGATCCTTCTCGATGGCGATGAGGAGGGGTTCGGCTGGTCTGCACGCTCAGATATTAAAGAGGCTATCGGGGAGTTTGACGAGCAGAAGGATGTTCAGTTCTTCAACGATAAGCACCAGACAATCTACTATATCCGCAAGGGTCAGTTCACAATCTTGATGCCTGAGGATGCACACGCACCGATGATCGGAAAGAGCGCGGTGCGTAAGGCTATCGTCAAGGTTCTTTTATAGTGATTGGCAGGCTGATATACAAGGCTTTAGCAGCAGAAGAACTAACACTTAAGGAGGGGTGTTGGCTCTACGACCACGCACCTATAGAGCAGCTCGCTGAGGCTGCCGATGAGCTGCGTAGGGCGATGGTTACCGACCTTGAAGTGGTGACGTGGCAGATAGATAGGAATGTCAATATCACCAATGTCTGCATCTCGGGGTGTAAATTCTGCAACTTCTACTGCAAACCCCACCAACGCGAGCGACACTTTATCACAACGATGGAGGAGTATCGCCCAAAGATCGAGAGGATGGTTGAGCTTGGTGGCGATCAGCTGCTTTTGCAGGGTGGTCTGCACCCCCATCTAGCCATTGAGTTTTATGAGGATCTCTTCAGAGCTTTGAAGAGCGAATACCCAACTGTCAAACTACACGCTCTGGGCGCACCTGAGGTTGCACATATCGCACGTATCAGCCGACTCAGCGATGAGGAGACACTGATTAGACTTCGCGAGGCGGGGTTGGATTCACTCCCGGGGGCGGGGGCTGAGATTCTTGTCGATAGGGTTCGCAAGATCATCTCTCCAGCCAAGCCGAGTGTTCAGCGGTGGCTAGAGGTGATGGAGACGGCACATAGACTCAACCTCCCCACCTCAGCAACAATGATGTATGGACACATCGAGACACCTCATGAGAGGGTTGAACATCTACTTAAAATCAGAGAGTTGCAGAGTCGAGTTCCTGAGGGCAACTGGGGTTTTATCGCCTTTATTCCATGGATCTTCCACTCGAAAAATACCGAGTTAGAGCGGTGTGGTGTGGTGTCGAACCTCTCCGCAACTGAGTATATCAAGATCATCGCGTTGAGCAGACTACTGCTCAACAACATAACCAATATCCAAGCCTCATGGTTGACCGTTGGCAAGGCTACAGCTCAGCTTGCGCTCCACTCTGGGGCGAATGATTTCGGTTCAATAATGATCGAGGAGAATGTCGTTAGCTCAGCGGGAGCAGACCACCACTTCGATGCCGAGGGAATCCAGAGAGCTATCCGCGAGGCGGGATTCACCCCCAGACTTCGCAATCAACTTTACCAATACCGAGAGTAGTATGAGAAGATTTATCGAGAGATTAGAGCATGCAGGGGAGCTAGTCCGTGTCACCGCAACAGTTGATACAGAGCTAGAGATCAGCGAGATAGTCGACAGGGTAAGCAAGAGTGAGGGTGGCGGAAAAGCTATCCTCTTCACCAACACAAATAGAGAATTCCCGCTGCTAATTAACATGATGGGATCGGAGCGTAGGATCTGCATGGCGATGGGTGTTGAGAGGTTGGAGCAGCTCACTGAGAGGATCGATAACCTCCTCAAAACAGCTACCTCACCCAAGGACTCGATTATGGATAGATTGCGCATGTTACCAATGTTAGTTGAGATGTCGCAGTGGCTACCTAAGAAATCCACCTCTCGCGGTGAGTGCCAGCAGGTTATCATAAAGGGTGATGATGTTGATCTATCGAGACTACCTATATTAAAGTGTTGGGGATATGATGGCGGGCGTTTTATCACCCTGCCGATGGTCAACACCGTTGATCCCGATAGCGGAGTGAGAAATGTGGGGATGTATAGGATGCAGCTTCTCGATAGCCGCTCGACAGGTATGCACTGGCATAGACACAAGACTGGGGCAAGACACTTCGAGGCATATAAGAGGAGAGGAGAGAAGATGCCTGTCTCTATAGCTCTGGGGGGCGACCCCACCTACACCTATGCCGCGACAGCACCCATGCCCGACAATATGGATGAATATCTATTGGCGGGGTTCCTGCGTAGCAAGAGTGTCAAACTTGTTAAGTAG
>JBCQTG010000004.1:0-49834 GCA_047178765.1 Rikenellaceae bacterium
GGGGGGGGGATTTGATGTCATATTTTGCGTTGATGGACGCATACAACACGGAGGTTTAGCGGATAGATTCTATGGCGCAATATGTACATATGCATTATGTAAAATTTTTGATACTCCCTTCAAATTATATTATAAATACCCTTTTGAATTATCTGAATTTTTAGAGGTAAACACATATAACTGGCGTATTGATGAATCTCAGATAGTATATAATACAAGAAATTCATGCCCAGTAGTCTTACTAGGTGATACAGAGTGGTATATTAAAGCAAAGCATTATATTAAATATAAAAGTCAGTCAAAACAGATTCACCTATATGCAAATGTACGTAAATTAGATGAGATCAATCAGCTATATAATGTAGCATACACATACGCTGAATTATACAATGAACTATTTAAGCCATCTGAACGTCTGCTAAAGTCATTATTCGTGGCATATGAAAAGTTGCCACCTATATACAATTCTATGTGCTTTCGTTTTCAAAATGCATTTGGAGATTTTAAAGAGCGTGAGTTTAAAGAATTACCAAAAGATGAACAGCAGCAATTGTTAATTAAAGTTCATAAGGATATTAGAGAATTTGTAAATAAATATCAATTACCGGTTGTCATAACTGCAGATAGCCATTTGTTTCTAAATTCATTAAAAAATATTGATGGAGTATACACAATAAATAGGGGGTTAGGAAATGTCCACATGGACTACATAGGTAATAGCTCCATTGATATTTATGAGCAGCCTTTTATAGATTATCATTGTTTAGGTAAGGGCGAAGAAATATTCTGCTATAAAGGTAAATATAATGTAATTTCTGGATTTGCATTTTTTGCAGCTACACTATCAAATAAAGAAAGATTTTTATATCCCGAATAATTTTTATCAAATAATGAAACAAAAAATCCTGATCTCTGCCTTTGCATGCCTTCCTAACTGGGGTTCAGAATCTGGTGTGGGTTGGCACTGGGTGCAAGAGATGTCAAAATACTTCGAATTGTGGGTATTGGTGCATAAGGAACAAGTTGTTGATATTGAGAAATATGTCAAAGAGAACAGACTCGATAATAAGATTCATTTTATCTACTACGACATTCCTTTTAACTCGCTCTTCTTCAAAAATGGCATCTTCAGATGGGTTAGGTTGTACTACTACTTTTGGACGATTTTATCGAATAAAATTGTAAAAAAAGCAATGGAAGAGAATGATATTAAGATCTTCCACCATCTTACATTCGGCAATGCTATTTGGAACGTAAGCAAATATGGTCGCAAACAGTTTTTCATTTGGGGACCAATCGGAGGAATGGAGACTATCCCAGCCGACTACACTGAACATTACGATTTCAAAAATAGGATGATTGAATCTGTGCGACGAATAGTCGTAAAGATTATTTCACGGCAATCATCCTTCAAGAAACGTTGCCATAATGCCGACCTAATCTTGTGTAAAACAGTTGATACTCAACTCTCTATACCTGTTCAATATCGAAGTAAAAGTGTAATTTTTACCGATGTAGCAGTCGAGACAATCAATGCAGTTGCTAAATCTAATGCTAAAAATAATACAATAATAGATTATATAGCGGTTGGGCATCTAGACGCATGGCGCGGATTTGATCTACTCATTGAGTCATTTAATGAAGCCCTGAAAAGTTCAAAAGATATTAGATTGACAATTTTGGGCGAAGGCGTTTTTAGACCTCACCTTAAAGGGTTGATTAATAAATATGGCATTAAAGATAAAGTGACACTAAAAGGTCGCGTTTCAAAAAATGAGTACGATAAACTACTATCGAAATGTGACGTTGTTGTGAATAGCTGTTTGAAAGAGGGAGCTGTAACAGTTTCTTTCGACTGTATGCGTTATGGCAAACCTTTAATTTGCATTGATACAGGTGGTTTTACTCAATATTTTTCAGCGGAATACTCAATTGTGCTACCTAAACAAAGTAGGGAGAGTATGATTAAATCCCTTTCAGCTTCGATTCTTAAACTAACAGATCGTGATCTGCGCAATCGAATGGGTGCTATATCAAGGACAATGGGCGACCAGTTTTCTTGGGAAAGGAAAGGTGAACAGATAAGAGACGTGATAATGGAAGCCTATAATAAAAGGATAAAACAAACATAATGAAACTACTACTAGACGCCCACTGCTTCGACTACAAAACAAGTGAAGGGATAAACTCATACATCAAAGGTGTATATCTAAGCCTGATACCTTTAGCAAAGGATATAACTTTTTACATTGTTGCAGCTGACATTGAGAAAGTTAAATCAATCTTTGGAGAGCATGAGAATGTTGTTTATGTGCCTTTGACGTCAAAGAATAAGATCTATCGCCTGCTTTTTGAGTTTCCCGCGATCATCAAGAAACATAGAATTGATGCTGCTCACTATCAATATACATCGCCACTTTTAAAGAATTGCAAGAATATTATTACCCTACACGATATTCTTTTTGTCGACTACCCAAAGATGTTTCCGTGGAGCTATCGGGCAATAAAGGGTCTCTTATTTAAGCTCTCTGCAAAGCATGCTGATCTTCTTTTGACCGTTTCGGAGTACTCGAAACGTCAAATTGCTAAACATTACAATATTGAAAGTAATAAGATACACGTAACTCCAAATGCCGTTTCTGACGACTTCTACAACATTGATTTACAGGAGGCTAAATGCTTTACTCAAAGCCATGGAGTTGAAAAATACGTTCTCTATGTGAGCCGTATTGAACCCCGAAAGAATCAAGTTGCACTACTTAAGGCGTACTGCGAGCAGAAGCTCTGGCTGAGTGGCTATGACCTTGTATTTATCGGTCGCAAAACATTAGCTACTCCCGACTTTGATAGCTATTTCGAGGCGCTTGAACAGGAGGTAAAGAAACATATACACATCTACAATCAGGTCGATTATGCTGATCTAAAATATTGGTATAAAGCAGCTTCACTATTCGTATATCCAGCTTTAGCAGAGGGTTTTGGCATCCCTCCAATCGAGGCAGGAGCTGCTGGAGTACCAACAATTTGCTGCAATAAAACCGCCATGGGTGACTTCACATTCTTTGGTGAAAATCTCATTGATATAGACGCAGAGCTACTGCGCAACACCATGAATGAGATCCTTTCGGGTGCAAAACATATGGACACTGACGCTATTAGCAAGCAGATTCACTCAAAATACAATTGGGATAATATAGCTCAGAATTTTTATGAGTTATTGAAGGAGATGTGACAACAGCAGCCGCAGGAGCCAAAGACATCATAGCTCAATACGACCCCATGGTTCATCTTCTCCGACAAAGCCGACCACAAAGAGAGACTTAAAACAATCCTCACAAATATATGTAAACTGCAAACTTCCAACCGATTCGATCCGATAAATCATGCAACAAGATTGACAATACTCTATCGAGGGACATGCTAAATTTCAAAGATACCATAGAGGTCACATCGGTCACACACTTTAGTGTGTTCCCACTGATGACCTCTATGGTATCTTTGAAATTTAGCTGTTTTGCGGCGCTCTTACTTTGCTGAGAAGCCTTCGTCTGCCATGTTTGCTGGAATATCCATTGCTGCATAGGTTCCATTGACCAACTTCTCTCGTACTGCCATTAAGGCATTGATTGTATAGTCTACATCCTCTAGCGAGTGTGCCGCTGTTGGGATCACTCGAAGAATAATCTCACCCTTTGGAATCACAGGATAGATAACAATTGAGCAGAAGAGACTGTGGTTCTCGCGAAGGTCAACAACTAGGTTAGTCGCCTCATTGACACCACCCTTCATGTAGATCGGTGTAACCGGAGATTGTGTAACTCCAATCTCAAACCCATTCTCTTTAAGTTTACTCTGGAGTGCATTGGTCACCTCCCACAGCTTAGCCAAATACTCAGGGTGTGTACGGATCATATCAAGACGCTTCAATGCTCCGATAACCATAGGCATTGGTAGTGACTTCGCATATAGCTGTGAACGCATATTATAGCGGAACATATTTACCAACCATTTTGGTCCAGCGACAAATGCACCGATACCAGCCATTGACTTCGCAAATGTGTTGAACAAGACATCAACCTCATCTGTTACTCCAAAGTGTTCTGCTGTTCCCTTACCCTCTTTTCCCATTGTTCCGAAGCCATGAGCATCGTCAACAAGTAGGCGGAATGGGAACTCACTCTTCAACTCAACGACCTTATCCAAGAATCCAAGGTCTCCCTTCATTCCAAAGACTCCCTCGGTGATTACAAGCACTCCTCCGCGCTGAGACTCTGCCAACTCTGTAGCATGCTCCAGCTGTAGGCGCAAAGAGTCAACATCGTTATGACCATATACAAAACGCTTTCCGCGGTGGAGGCGCAATCCATCGATGATACATGCGTGAGCCTCTGCATCGTAGACAACTACATCGCGAGCTGTAAGCAAGCAGTCGATAATAGAGATCATTCCCTGATAACCAAAGTTCAACAAGAATGCATCATCCTTACCAACGAAGGCTGCCAATTCACGCTCTAACTGCTCGTGGTACTTTGTCTGTCCGCTCATCATACGTGCGCCCATAGGTGCTGCCATTCCAAACTCTGCGGCACCGTCAGCATCAGCCTTACGAACCTCTGGGTTGTTTGCCAATCCTAGGTAGTTATTCAACGACCAGTTCAAAACCTCTTTGCCGCGGAATTTCATGCGTGGACCAAGCTCACCCTCCAACTTTGGGAAGGCAAAATATCCATGTGCATACTCCATATACTGTCCGATAGGACCTCCTACGCTCTTTTCGAGACGCTCAAAAATATCAACCATTTTATCAGATATATTAAGTTTCTACAATTTAATTTAGGCAAATATACATAAAAAACTTGAATTATAGTAATCTGCTTATAAATTTATTATTTTGCAGATCTATTATTTATGTTCGATCTGCTAGAATGGGTGTGATTTTAAAACTCAACTCTAACAGGTGAGTATGCATTTACTCCGCTCTGTCTAGTGAGGATACTCTTTAGTTCACTAACCCCCTTAACCACCTCAGAATCAAATATACTCTGCACATGGCTAGAGAAGATAGATAGCAGCATACTCAGCTCATCAGGCTCTTCGCCCATCTCAACTATCTTTGCCTCGCCAATAGTAATATCGCTGCGCTGCATTGCAAGCATAAGTGCATGCTTGATGCCTCCAATCTCATCAACAAGACCTATACGCTCAGCCTCAACACCGCTCCATACTCTACCCCCTGCAATAGCTTCAATCTGCTCAGTTGTCATATTTCGACCTGAGGCTACCTTTGATACAAAGGCTCTATATATATCATCTACACCGCGGTTGATTGCTGCTCGTTGGAGTGGTGTCACTCCATTTGGCAAATTGCCAAAGTTGGCATTTGGTGTACTACCTACTTGATCCATGGTTATGTAGAGCTTGTTCTGTAGCATCTTCTCAGCATCGAATAGTAGCCCATAGACACCTATTGACCCCGTGATCGTATAGTCGCTAGCGAGTATAACATCTGCTGGGGCGCTAACGTAATATCCACCACTCGCTGCATATGACCCCATAGAGACAATGAGAGGTTTAACCTCTTGTAGAAGAACCATCTCGCGCCATATTACATCTGCCGCCATTGCACTACCTCCCGGCGAGTTTACTCTCACTACGGCACCCTTAATATTATCATCTTCGCGAGCCTCTCGGAGTTGATTGGATATATTGATTGACCCGATAACATCACTCTCGCTAGAGTCGGTCACTCCATCGACAATTGTCCCATCAATGTAGATCACAGCGATGCTATTTTTACTATACGATCCGCTGATCCTCTCACGTTCGTATGTCGCTAAACTGCTATATTTAGAGAGCCTAATTCTATTGTATTTACCATCCTTAACATCCACACCTACCCTCTCCAATGCATCGGTATACTCATCTAAGTAGCTGACATAATGAACCATGCGCATCTGCTCAGCTTGATCTGCACTAACTATAAAGATACTCTCTGCAACCTCGTTTAACGACTCTGAAGTCGCTCCGTGTAGTAGCGAGACATCGCGTAGGATACTACTCCAAAGAGAGTTTGCAAGACGGAGGTTTTGACTCCTGCTCTCAGCCGAGAAGTCACTTCGAGTATATGGCTCGATAGCCGATTTATAGGTATTACTCTTTGGTCTAAAGATCTCTGGCTCTATCTCCAACTTATTCGCCAGATCACCATAGAAGAGTGAACTCATACCAACACCTTTCCACTCTATTGCACCTAGCGGATGGATAAAGATCTTATCGGCAACTGTTGCGAGGTAGTAGCGACCTTGAGTGTAGCTCTCAGCATATGCGTAGATCGGCTTTTGACTACTCTTTTTAAAATCTAGCAGTGCTGTGCGTAGCTCGCTAGCGTTGGCTAGTGATACTCCTCCCAGACCATCCATTCTTAGTGAGATGGCTACGATATTGGGGTCGCTCTCAGCGCGCTCAATAGCTAGTAGTGCGCTCAATAGCGATAGATTGCTAGGTGTAGAGCCTCCGCCAATAACTAAATCTCTGAGGCTGCTTACTAGAGGTGCATCTGTAATCAGTTCGCTCATTGAGATCTCCAATACTGAGTTGCTCTCAACTTTAAGTGTCGATATATCATCACCTCCAATCATTACAGCTACACTCCCTACAGCCACCCCAAAGAGAATGAGTAGCGAGAGTGTTACCCCAACCAATGTGGCTATCAGTGTTATAAAGAAATTTTTCATACCTATAATCTGCTTAAATTTTATATATATATGGGTTACTAAACGAAGCGAAGTATCTAGCAAGGTCATTTATATCGACATTGTGAGATACTTCGCTTCGTTCAGCACGAGAGGATCAAACTGTTAACTAACTCTTAGCTGCAACCTTAGCCCAAGTATCCTTTAGTGTTACTGTCCTATTAAAGACCATTGCCCCTGAGCATGAATCTTTATCGGCGCAGAAGTATCCAACTCTCTCAAATTGGTAGGGTACACCAACCGCTGCATCTGCCAATGATGGCTCAAGATAGCCCTTGATCTCCGTCAATGAGGTGCTGCTCAAATTGCTCTCCCAGCTCTCTCCATCGGCAGTATCGTTAGGATCCTCCCTCTCAAAGAGAGGCTCGAAGAGTCTAACAGTTGCCTCAACAGCGTGGCGTGCCGATACCCAGTGGATCACACCCTTAACCTTGCGTCCATCGCTTGACGTACCACCCTTTGAGTCGGGGTCGATTGTACATCTCAACTCAATAACCTCGCCATTCTCATCGTGTATAACCTCCTCACACTTCAAAAGGTATGAGTAGCGTAGACGAACCTCACCCTCCGGTTTAAGTCTAAAGAACTTCTTTGGCGGCTCCTCCATAAAGTCATCTCGCTCAATATATATCTCATTTGAGAATGGCACATCGCGACGTCCTGCCGCGGCATCCTCAGGGTTGTTCACAGCACTGAATAGCTCCTCCTTGCTCTCATCGTAGTTTGTAATAACCACCTTGAGAGGGTTCAAGACAGCCATCCTGCGCTCAGCAACCCTATTGAGATCCTCTCTAACGCAATACTCCAACTTGCCAAGATCGATAACGTTATCCCTCTTAGCCACACCAACCATCTCCGCAAAGGCGCGCACCGATGCCGGAGTATAACCCTTACGGCGTAGTCCGCAGATGGTAGGCATACGAGGATCATCCCATCCCATAACAACACCATCCTGAACCAACTGAATCAATCGTCTCTTAGACATCATTGTATAGGTGAGGTTCAATCGAGCAAACTCATACTGATGAGAGGGGTAGATCTCCAACGCCTCGATAAACCAGTCGTAGAGTGGACGGTGAACATCAAACTCCAATGTACATATCGAGTGGGTGATATTCTCTATCGAGTCGCTCTGTCCATGAGCATAGTCATACATCGGATAGATACACCACTTATCCCCTGTGCGGTGGTGTGATGAGTGGATAATCCTATACATGATAGGGTCGCGCATCAACATATTTGTGTGCGACATATCGATCTTCGCCCTTAGAACCTTATCCCCCTCAGCATACTTGCCATCTCTCATCTCTCTGAATAGCTGCATATTCTCCGCCACACTACGGTTGCGGAATGGAGACTCTACACCAGCCTGTGAGATTGTTCCTCTACTCTCGCGTATCTGCTCCTGAGTCTGGTCATCAACATAAGCCATCCCCTTAGCAATCAACTCCTCTGCCCATTGATAAAGCTGCTCGAAGTAGTCCGAAGCATAAAGCTCCTTCGCCCACTCAAATCCTAGCCACTTAATATCCTCTTTTATCGCATCTACATACTCCACATCCTCCTTTACAGGGTTGGTATCATCGAAGCGTAGATTACATTTACCACCATACCTCTGCGCTAGTCCAAAGTTGATGCATATACTCTTTGCATGCCCGATATGCAGATACCCATTTGGCTCGGGTGGAAAACGTGTTTGAACTCGCTTCTCTCCGCTAGATATTGATCTCTCGATAATCTCCTCTAAGAAGTTCAATGACCTCTCTTTTACTACTTCACTACTCATATTTTCTCTTCATATTTAGCATTATTGTCAATCTTAGTCTCTGCTCAGTATTTAAACTACCCTCGTAAAAATGGGTTACAAAGCCGACATCTATCCCTACTATATCATTTGCGAATTTGTATTGATAATTTATCTCGGCTCTATTGTATACTCCGTCAGCACGGAAAAATGGATCACCCATATAGAGTGTATTTGCATAGTATAGATCGGGATGACCATCGTATAGTGGCATTAGATCATCACCATAGTAGAACCTCTCGTCGAGGGTAAAGCCCCAGCGGCTAAGAGAGAAGCCAACCTCTCCCTTTACAGGCATCTGCCACTCATTACCATAGCTCCTATCACGTTGCATGCTTACCAGCACTCCTGCTCGCATATCAAAGAGCCACCTCCCTTTGTGGCTAAATCCAATAAATGGATTTGCTAAGGCATTATCGACAACATTATTCTCGCCCTCAGCCTTGCTACCTGCAAAGTGGGTGAGTGAAAAGCTATAACCTGCGTAGAGACTCCCCCCAATAGCTACATTCGCAGAGCTAAGAAGGGAGAATATCTCGCGCGTCTCGTTGCTCGGCTGTGACTGCCACCAGCAGATCATCTCAACATAACTCCTCTCCTGCCAACTATAGCGCCCCATGACTCCACTTATAACATTGTCGTAAAAGAGGTAATCATCGGCAAAGAAGGCTGTTGAGTAGCTACCGATCATCGTCTCGCTATGTGGGAATAGACCTGCCGCTATACTCCACCTATCATCCTTGATGCTATAATATACTATAGGCATTAGGTTGTTATAGTATGGATCATCGAGCAACCCGCCACCGCTACCTATATCTCCAAAGGGTATAACCCAGCTAACACCACCCACTATCGAATGTGCGCCATAGAAATTATATTTGATCGTAGGTGCTAGTTTAAGTGCAAAGTCACTCCCCGAACGCGAACGTAACTCCTCGCTATTGGCATTCTCGCGATTGTCAAAGTATGTCTCCAAATCGAGATCTAGACTGAGCCGGTCGATCACACCACTCTGTTCAGCCGTAGCGACATGTGTATTGATGGCGAACAATACTATAGTAAGCAGTGTGAGAGTAGACCTTAACATCTATCGTACTAAATCTTTAAATTAAGGGGAGTTTAAATCTCTTCCCAAATTATTTTTTGCTTCTAACCACCCTCTCTCTCTCCCTCTCTCTCCCTCTCCCCTTCGACTCTTCAAAAATTAGGTGGTAGAGCCACTACAACCCACCTTTGCAAAATCAAGAATGGGCAATTATTAACTAAAAAATTTAAAAGAGGGAGAAAATAGAACTCCTCTTAAATATTTTTACAAAATTACATAAAAATTCTGAATACGCACCAAATAATTCGATAATTTTATGTAAGTTTGCGATACATGCGAAAAATAAGTAATGAAGAGTTGGGTCGTGCAACAGTCGAGGAGTTTGCACAACGGGCAAAGTTGCCTATAGTGGTAGTGTTGGACAATATACGTTCAGCACAGAATATAGGCGCCTTTTTCCGCACCTCGGATGCCTTTGGTATTGAGAAGATTGCGCTATGTGGAATCACCGCTACGCCACCCAGTAGAGATATACATAAGAGTGCGCTAGGTGCTGAGATGACTGTTGAGTGGAGCCACTATTCGACAACAGTAGAGTGCGTTGAGCAGCTGCGTGCCGAAGGGTATATTGCGCTGGCTATTGAGCAGGTTGAGGGTGCAGTGATGCTCGACGAGATGATCTTCGATCGAGATAAGAGGTATGCACTGATCTTTGGCAATGAGGTGATGGGGATCGATCAGGCGGTGGTGGATATATGTGACGGCGCATTGGAGATACCCCAGATAGGGACTAAGCACTCTCTTAATGTCTCGGTTGCGGGAGGGGTGGTGCTATGGAGTACGTTTACACAGTTTAAAAATATTTATGAATAGATGTCAACACAATCAAATATTAGAGCGGTAACAACATTTCGATTAGCTGAGATGAAGCAACGAGGCGAGAAGATCTCAATGCTTACATCATATGACTACTCAACAGCAGCTATTGTCGATGCCGCGGGGATCGATGTGATCCTTGTTGGAGACTCGGCAGCTAATGTTATGGCGGGTTATCAGACCACACTCCCTATTACGCTAGATATGATGATCTACCATGGTCGCTCAGTGGTCAGGGCGGTAAATCGCGCATTGGTGGTTGTCGATCTTCCATTTGGCGCCTATCAAGGCAACTCTAAAGTCGCTCTGGAGTCGGCTATTAGGATTATGAAGGAGACCGAGGCTGATGCTGTGAAGATGGAGGGTGGTGAGGAGATTTTGGAGTCTGTGGAGCGAATTATATCTGCCGGCATCCCTGTGATGGGACATCTCGGGTTAACCCCTCAGTCGATCAATAAATTTGGAACATACACAGTTAGAGCAAAGGATGAGGCGGAGGCTGCAAAGTTATTGAGCGATGCAAAGCTATTGAGCGATGCGGGGTGCTTTGCAATTGTCTTAGAGAAGATCCCCGCAGCTCTTGCCGCACAAGTAGCCCAAGAGATCCTAACTCCAATCATAGGTATTGGTGCTGGCGGAGGTGTAGATGGGCAGGTATTGGTTATTCACGACATGTTGGGTGTTAATAAGGACTTCTCTCCCCGATTCTTGCGCCGATATGCTGATCTGCATACAGTGATGACAGGCGCCATAAAAGATTATATTGTCGATGTGAAGAGTGGTGAGTTCCCAAGCGAGAACGAACAGTATTAGCGAGTATGAGACCATTGCAAAACTAATGTTTCGCAATGGTCTCACCTCTGCTAGTCGGATCAACCGCCACACTTAGAGTAGCCACATGACATACAAACTAGGCAACCATCCTGATATGCCATATTGTTCTCCCCACAAGTAGGGCATGCCATTTTACTCTTCGTACCATCAGCAATATACTGTTTCAAAGCGCGCTCAACACCCGCTTTCCATGAGTTGATACTCTCAGAGTCTAGATGTAGACCCCCGATTAGCGAGACCACATTTTCGAGTGGCATGCCTTGGCGCAACACCCCTGAGATCAGCTTCGCATAGTTCCAGAACTCCTCAGAGAAGAGACGTGATATACCTCCGATGGTATTTGTATATCCATAACGATCGATATATTGGAAGTCATATCTTTTCGATCCATTTGCCTCGCGAACCTTTAAGATAAAGCCCTTCTTAATCTTAGGTGGTATATAGAGAGCATCCTCCTCGATCTTTCCGGTAAAGACCTCATAAGGACGACCATTGTGCATACCTACAAAGGCAATCCACTTCTCGTCACCATTATTGAATCGTACTATATCAGCAGGCAGTGATGCAGGACGTTTCATAAGCCCCTCGGCACCAGCATTACTGCTCTTCTTGCTCTTTTCGATTAACACTCCATCTCGGCAACCATCACGATAAACCGTCACACCCTTACATCCGCTCTCCCACGCTGTGCGGTAGACATTAGCCACCAAAGCCTCATCAACATCCGATGGTAGATTAACAGTGACAGAGATCGAGTGGTCAACCCACTTCTGTATTGCACCCTGCATCTTTACCTTTGCCACCCAGTCAATATCATTTGCTGTAGCTCGATAATATGGAGACTTCTCAAACCACATATCTAGCTCCTCATCTGAGATTGTCTCCAACTTCGAGGTGTCACAACCATTAGCCTTTAGCCACATAACGAAGTTGTGATGATAGACATTATACTCCTCGAACTTCTCGCCCGTCTCATCTATAAATGTAGCCACCTTACCCTTATCCGATGGGTTGATCTTACGTCTACGCTTGTAAACCGCTCTAAACACAGGTTCGATTCCCGATGTTGTCTGCGACATAAGCGATGTTGTTCCTGTAGGTGCGATGGTTAGCATCGCAATATTACGTCTACCCACCTCACACATCTTTTTATATAGCTCAGGATCAGCCTCTGCGATACGCTCAATCATTGGGTTTCCAACCTCCTTCTCCTTGTCGTACACCTCGAATGCTCCACGCTCCTCTGCAAGAGTAACCGATGCTCTATATGACTCGATAGCTAGAGTCTTTTGCACCTCAACAGCAAATGCTGTCGCCTCATCTGTTCCGTAGCAAAGTCCCAAAGCTGCCAACATATCTCCCTCAGCGGTGATTCCCAGACCTGTACGACGACCCTTGCGCGCCATCATCTCTATCTTGCGCCATAGATCAAGCTCGACACGGCGAATATCCTCATCCTCAGGGTCTGTGGCGATCTTCTCAATGATCTTTGCAACCTTCTCTAGCTCCAAGTCGATGATGTCATCCATCATCCTCATCGCCTGAGCAATATGTCCCTTAAATAGATCAAAATCAAACTTAGCTCCATCTGTAAATGGATCATTTACATAGTTAAATAGGTTGATTGCCATAAGTCGGCATGAGTCATATGGACACAGCGGTATCTCACCACAAGGGTTAGTTGAGACCGTTGCAAAGCCCTCATCAGCATAGCAGTCAGGCACACTCTCGCGAATGATCGTATCCCAGAAAAGAATCCCCGGCTCAGCAGATTTCCATGCGTTATGGATGATCTTATCCCATAATCTCTTAGCATCAATCTCTGTCTTATATTTTGGATCGGTGCTATTGATGGGGTATTGCTGTATATAGGTTGTACCACTACCAGATGCGCGCATAAACTCATCATCGAGCTTGATAGATACGTTTGCACCAGTAACCTTACTCATATCGGTCTTTGCATCGATAAACTTCTCAGCATCGGGGTGTTTAACAGATAGAGAAAGCATCAATGCTCCACGACGACCATCTTGAGCCACCTCGCGAGTAGAGTTTGAGTATCTCTCCATAAATGGGACGATTCCCGTAGAGGTCAATGCCGAGTTAAGGACAGGGCTACCCATAGGACGAATATGCGAGAGGTCGTGACCGACACCTCCGCGGCGCTTCATCAACTGCACCTGCTCCTCATCAATACGGAAGATTCCACCATAAGAGTCTGCGGGGTTGCGATGACCAATCACAAAGCAGTTTGAGAGCGATGCAACTTGGAAGTTATTACCCACTCCGGTCATTGGTCCACCCTGAGGGATAACATATTTGAAGTGGTCGAGCAGATCAAATATCTGCTCAGTAGAGAGAGAGTTAGGGTAGTTCTGCTCTATGCGTGCTAGCTCACTCGCTATACGGGTGTGCATATCCTTTGGAGAACTCTCATATATCTTTCCGAAGGAGTCTTTAAGAGCATATTTACTAACCCACACCGTGGCAGCCAGCTCATCTCCCTCGAAGTACTCCTTCGAGCAGCTAACTGCGTCGTTATACTCTACCGACTTTAGCTCATCTTTTTTAGTATCAATTTTCATCACTCTCCTGTTTATCTTTGTTTAATTTTAAGTCACCTTTTAAGCGACTACAAAGATGGAGATTCTAAATTGAAAAGACAATAGGCAAAGCCGTATTTTTATTGACAACTTTTAAACAACCCTTACAAAACAAGGAATGGCAGAGTTATTCCAATTAAGAAGAGTATGATAGGAATCAACAGCAATAGACCAAGGATTCCGAAAAGTGTTGCTAAGCACCCCCAATTACTCTCAGCATACTGGGGTACAGGATCAGAGAACAGCGTGATAATAAAGCCGATAAGCGGGGTAAAGACAATGCTAAGAAGGAATGACAATCCAAATCCTATACGACGTCGCGAGCCGATAATTCCGACCAGAACGGCAAAAAATGTCGAGGAGAATGCTCCAAATATTAATAATAGTAGTGGCATATCTTAATTGTTATAATGTTATTTGTTGTTTACTCTATCACCTACAGCACACCGTTCACACCATCAATAGTGTGTAAATCCCATAAATTCCCTCTTATCCTCTACGCCATCGTTGAGCCACCTTAGGCTACCCTCTTTGGTTATCTCCCCTATCTTAAATGGTTTCACCCCAAACCTATTAAGGTAATCTCTCTCAAAAACCGCCTCATCGCCACGCACAGTGAGAAGTAGCTCATAATCCTCACCACCGCAGAGTGCATCTGTAATCTCTACATCTGTCGGTATAGCACTCAATTCAACCGCTGCACCGACACCTGAACACCTCATTATATGTCGCAAATCTGATGCAATACCATCTGAAATATCCATCATTGCACCAACATCAGCCCTCGCTCCTAACCACTCACCCTCGGCAACTCTTGGCGTAGGGCGTTTATGCAGTGTGGCATTAGGGGTGTCGTATCGACCATTTAAAATATCCTTTAGCCCAGCGCCAGATGCCCCTAGCACCCCTGTCACATATATCTTATCCCCCTCGGTTGCCGCCGAACGCCTTTTGATATTACCACTCTCTGCAACCCCTATAACGGTGACATTTATCACTAAGCCATTAATTGAGCTTGTCGTATCACCACCAATCAGTGCTACATCATATTTAGCAGCGCAATCTGTGTAGCCTACCATAAACTCTGCAATCCACCCCTCATTTAGCTCACTGGGTATTGATAGTGATAGCAGTGTTGCTGTAGGTTTACCACCCATAGCCGCAATATCACTGAGGTTGACAGTTAAGCTCTTAGCTCCCAGATCATAGGGCGAGGTTGCCTCACGAAGAAAGTGTACCCCCTCAACGAGCATATCGCTACTAAATAGCAGCGAACGCCTCCCGTCAATAGGCAGCACCGCACAATCATCGCCAATACCCTCATATCCATTCGAGGGGAGCTTATCGCATAATCTAACGATCTGCTCAATAAAGCTAAACTCTCCCATTTAATCTGCACACACTAAATACAAAATACAAATTTATATAAATTTTTTGAATAAAAAGCACGATTATATAAAAAAATACATAGTAATGCGAATTAAGGTTTGGGAACAACCCAAAATAAGCGGTTAAAAAGTTGGTTAATTCACTGATTTTCACTGCATTACAGTGCTAACAACGCTATAATTAGACCAGAGAATAACCACACAAAGATAAACAAAATATACAAATTTGTATGCGACATTTACGAAAAAGATTTGCAATTTCATGTGCAACGCTTTTCCAATAATAGTCGCCCCAAATTCACAAATCAACAAACAATGACAATGTATATCTACTGCACAGCTTGCGAAAAACGACTGACAATCAGGGATATGTATGATTTTACTCGTACATATTTAAGTAATCTTCCAGTTTTGCGGTATCCCCGGTATAGCGATAACCTGCTTTGTAGACTTTATCGCTTTCTATAGTCATGGCTGTATAACTAGTGCGCTCTACACCCCAATAATAGTAAAAGATGAACACAAGTTCACGCTCACTAGTACCATCAAAATCCTCATCAGGATCGATCATAATGTACAAGGTGGCATCATCAGTTATTGAGGGATCGAAGTTTACCTCGTAGGTCTTTGTGCCAATGGTAATTTTGAGGCAGTATAGCGCAGCATCATCATCTTCGCCTGCGATTTTTAAATGAAAATGACCATAATCAAAGACAATTGTCAAATTTGCCTTTAGGTGGGAGAACTTTATTGTGTTGTCAGAGTCAGCGTTGTAGGTGAAGGTCGCCTTCATCATACACGCGTTGTTGAGGTCGCTGATAACGTTGCCGTTTTGAATCGATGTTAGATCCTCTTCCAAAGCCTCGTCGAGAGTTGTTTTGGTTGTCGCAGGGAAGATCGCAGTGTAATTCCCTCCATCGTTGAGATAGATTTCATCGTTACCAAAGGTACCATTATCAGCATCGCTACAGGTGAAGTCACCTACAGAAACCCCATCTTCATCGTAAAGAGTAAACGAGTCGTCTTCCTCCCACTCAAGGTTGATACCATCGGTGCCTTTATCGGTGAATGAGACCTTTGTCTCTGCCGACGACGAGACCGATGCTGTTAGTGTGGTGCCGCTCGATTGCTCCAAAATAGACTCGTCGCCATCCCCCTCACTACACGCCACAATACTCATCGCAGCTACTGTTATAAGCACAAAACTTCTAAAAAATCTTTTCATAATTGCTTCTCTTAATTTAATTGATTCTACCAAGCGCTACCGCCATTGCTTACGCTGCTAATACTCTCGCTGTTTGTGCTGCTAATACTCGCACCTGCTCTAAGCACAGCATCTTCGATCTCGATTACCTCAATTTAAGGTGTTACATAATTTTACTACATTTTTTTTGTTTTGTTTAGAATCTGTTTAAGTTTCTCTTTTCGAGAGATATTAAATTGGGCGCAAGGTACAAAAAAATAATGATTTGTCGCATATTTTATAAAATAAAAAGTTGTTATAATATTGATTTTCAAGTCTTTTATTTAGTAATTACTTGCGTATGAAATAATTAAAAATCTTTTCACTAGATTGGGGTATGTCGTATCTCTCGAAAAGAGATATATCAAAAAAAACAAATGTACTTATGTTGCTCTCAGAGATACATTTTTGCCATTTACCTACTCTTAATTATTTGTAAATCAACAATATTCTTTAATTCTAAATTGGTATAATATAGAATAATGCACTATATTTGCAACCGTATCAAGAGAACAAATATTGTAAATACTCAGCCCCCTTATACCCGTCCCTGTCATGCTGAGCGAAGCGAAGTATCTCATAATATTCGTCTAAAGACCTTGCGAGATACTTCGCTTTGCTCAGCATGACAGTCTTTGGGTGATTTCAATTCATTATATACACAGCATTGAGGGGCTGAGTAGTTACAATATTTTCGCATAGTTAGGGCGGTTACTTTTAGCTGCTGGAGTAGTCTGCTCATATTCAAATATTAAAATTTCATAAAATAGACTTTAAGCGTAAATTATTCACATTTTTTTACTACCTTTGCCACGCAGTGAAGTGTATGCTGCTATATTGATACAACATTAAGTATATGAAGATATTGATTCTCAACGGTCCTAATCTCAACTTGCAGGGTAAGCGTAACCCTGAGATCTACGGCACAACAACATTCGAGGAGTATATATTACAGTTGCAGGGCTATTTCCCATCAGATAGATTGGAGTACTTTCAGTCGAATCATGAGGGTATTTTGATCGATAAGATACACGCTTCGATGGGTGAATATGATGGTATAGTCTTTAATGCTGGGGCATATACACACACTTCTGTTGCTCTCCATGATGCAATATCTGCGGTGACTACACCCGTTGTAGAGGTTCATATATCATCGATATTGGCACGTGAATCATTCCGCCACCACTCGATGATTGCACCTGCGGTGATCGGATCGATCATGGGTTTTGGACTAGACTCATACAGACTGGGAGTGGAGGCAATAAAATCAAGAAAATAACATAATAACACATATAATAAAGAAAAAGAGGCTTATGAAGAAGATGAAAAAAACCAAGGTTGTTGCGACTATCTCCGATATTCGCTGTGATGTAGAGCTAATCGAGAAACTCTATGCAGCTGGAATGGATGTAGTTCGTATCAACTCGGCTCACGCTACTGAGGATGGCGCTACGAATGTGGTGAAGAATGTTAGAGCAGTTAGCGAGTCTATTCCTGTAATGATCGATACTAAAGGTCCGGAGATCCGTTTGACCAATGTAGGTGATGGTGAGGGTAGCATCGATTTCAATGAGGGTGATATTGTAAAGGTTAAGGGTACCGGTAACAACGAGGTTACTACTGCCGAGATGATCTACATGAATGTCCCAACATTGGTTGGTGATCTTGCAGTTGGCAATCGTATGTTGATCGCTGATGGTGAGTTGGAGCTAGAGGTTTTGGATAAGAATAGCGACCACCTAGTTTGCCGCTTCAACATCGGAGGAAAGCTAAAGTCTCGCAAGAGTGTTAATGTTCCCGGTGTTCACGTAAATCTACCATCTATCACCCCTAAGGATAAGCGTTTTATCGAGTGGGCTGTTAAGAACGATGTGGACTTTATCGCACACTCATTTGTACGTAGCGCAGCTGATGTTAAGGCTGTTCAGGATATTTTGGATCTCTACGGCTCTTCAATCAAGATCATCTCGAAGATCGAGAATCAGGAGGGTATCGACAATATCGATGAGATCATCGAGGCTTCATATGGAATCATGGTTGCTCGTGGAGATATGGGTGTTGAGCTTTCAGCAGAGAAGATCCCCGGAGCTCAGCGTATGATCGTTGATAAGTGTATCGCTGCTAAGCGTCCAGTTATTATCGCTACTCAGATGTTGTACTCTATGACTAAGTCTCCACGCCCAACACGTGCCGAGGTGAGTGATGTTGCGAATGCTATCTATAACCGTGTAGATGCAATCATGCTTAGCGATGAGACAGCTACTGGAAAGTACCCTGTTGAGGCGGTAACGACAATGACACGCGTAGCACGCGAGATCGAGGGTGATGAGGCTAGCTTCCCATCATTGGTAAACCTTAAGATGGCATCGGTAGATAGTGAGATCACTGCACAGTTGTCTCGTTCGGCTGTTAGAGCATGTAATAACCTCCCAATCAAATATGTCTTGATCGATACATTTACTGGTCGTTCTGGTCGCTACTTGTCGGCGTTCCGTGGTTTGAGAAGTGTTATTGCAGTGTGCTACACTATGCCTGCACAGCGTATCTTGGCTCTATCATATGGTATAATTCCAATCTTGCGCTCACAGTTCGAGAATGATAGATACCACTTCTTGTTGGATGCGATGGAGTATATCAACGAGCATGCGCCATTGGAGAGCAGCGATATTGTTGCGGTTGTTGGAGGTAGCTTTGGACCTGCACGTGGAGCCTCTTTCGTAGAGATTGCAACGATACAGGATATAGTTGATCGTAACGAGGCTAAGTTCCAGTGGTCTGGTACTGAGAAGTAAAAAAATAAATTTATGATAATAAACGGAGTAAGCATATAGCTTATTCCGTTTTTTTATTTATCTTTGGGGAATGAATAATAATATCGCCATAAGTTACTCTACGGATGATCGCTATGCTCAACACCTTTCAGCATCGCTTGCATCTCTGTTGGTAAATGCTAATGGTGATGAGCAGATAGATATATTTATCCTCAATAATGGTTCGCTCAGCAATTTCCATAAGCGGAGAATAAAGGTCCTAGAGAGGCTGCGTAAGCATTCTACTATCGATTTTCTCACCATTGATGATACCGCCTTTGAAGAGTTACCACTGACGGGGTTGCCTATTGAGACCTACTATCGTTTCGCTGTTCCACAACTCCTCAAAGAGTACTCTAGAGCTATCTACCTCGATTGTGATACTATTATTGAGGGTGATATAGCCAATTTAGCCTCTGTTGATTTCGGCGGTAAGTATATTGCGGCTGTGCCAGATATATTGGGAAAGGAGTTTAAGGAACACATCAATGTCAAGGATAGAGAGTTTGTCTATTGCAATGCGGGTGTGCTTCTGTTCAATCTAGAGGCTATAAGACGAGACTCTGTTGACAAACTCCTATTTGAGAATGCCGATAAATATAGCGATCTGATTAGACTTGGAGATCAAGATATAATTAACATCACTATGGCGCAGCTTGATGGGTTTAAACATCTTGGTTATGAGTGGAACTTGGGTCACACAACGAAGTTTGTCAGCAAGGAGATGTTAAAACCAGCAATGGCTAATCCGCAGATCATCCACTTTATGGGGCGTGTAAAGCCATGGGATTATGGATGTAAGCAGACTTTGCGAGCGAAGTATTGGCGCTATCTAAAATATACTGAGTATCGAGGATATGCAATCGAATATAGGCTTATTAACCCCCTATTAGGCAGGTTAAAGCAGTTGAAACGTTTCATATTCCGTACAAATAAGAACTACGTAAAGCAGAAGAGAACGGTCTATTTCCTCTTTATTCCGATCTACCGTCGCTACTGGCGTGATGAGTATGTTCGCCACTATATATGTGGTATACCTATCTATTGGAGAAGGAAAAAATAGGTGTTAGGGGATATTGTCAATTGCGATCAACTTTTTTAATTTGAGATACTCTTAAATTTTTATTAAATTTGTGAATTGTAAACTCTGTAAAAGCAAAGATATAGATGAAGATGAAAAAATTGGTTATATTTGATCTTGATGGTACGCTGCTTAACACCATAGGTGATTTGGCTGCGGCGTGTGATGTTGTCTTGAAGGGCAACGATCTACCCACATATACTCTCGAAGAGTATAAGGTTTTTGTTGGTAGTGGAATGATGAGACTCGTTGAGCAGGTGATCCCTGAGAGTCATCGTAATGAGCAGACAATAGCCAAAATGCGATCTGAATTTATTAAGGCGTACTACCAAAATATAGATGTTCACACAGAGCCATATGATGGTATCACGCAACTTCTCAAGGAGCTTCAATATAATGGCATTGAGGTGGCTGTAGCATCGAATAAATTTCAAGAGGGTACACGTAAGTTGGTTGAGAAATTCTTCCCCTCTATCCGTTTTGTCGCGGTGTTAGGGCAGCGTCCACGAGTGCCGCTAAAGCCCAACCCTCAAATCTTGCGCGATGTGATGCAAATATCATCCTATGCAGCTGATAAGATTCTCTATGTAGGTGACTCGGGCATAGATATTGAGACTGGTATTGCGGCTGGAATAGATACTATTGGGGTGAGTTGGGGTTTTCGCTCACGTGAAGAGCTAGAGAATGCTGGAGCTGAACATATAATTGACTCTCCACGCGATCTGTGGAGGTTTATCGAGAAGTAATTTATATGGCATACATAGATAGATTTCTAAGGTACGTAGCAATTGATACTCAATCAGAGGATCATAGCGATCAATACCCATCGACAACGAAGCAGTTCACACTGCTTAACCTATTGGTTGAGGAGTTAAGTTCACTTGGTTTAGCTGATGTAAGCATAGATAAATTCGGGTATGTCATGGCGACAATACCCGCTAGTGAGGGGTGTGAAAACACCCCTGTATTGGGTCTGTTAGCGCATGTAGACACCTCACCTGAGGTTAGCGGCGCAGGTGTCAAAGCTCGAAGAATTGAGTGTTATGACGGAGGTGATATAGAGTTGAGTCACACCGAGATAATCAAGGTGAGTGACTATCCCGAGCTGAAAAAGGTTATTGGTCACACATTGATAACCACTGATGGGAATACTCTGTTAGGGGCAGATAATAAGGCGGGGATAGCTGCAATCGTCACTGCAGCAGAGCGATTAATGGGCGATAGTAGCCTTAAACATGGAAAGATACGAATAGCCTTCACACCTGACGAAGAGGTAGGACGAGGTGTGGACTACTTCGATGTGAGAGCCTTTGGTGCAGACTTCGCCTACACGGTCGATGGTGGTAGCGAGGGGGAGTTGGAGTATGAGAACTTTAATGCGGCATCGGCAACATTGGAGATCAAAGGACATAACCACCACCCCGGATCAGCTAAGGGGAGGATGATAAATGCTCTTGAGGTGGCATTAGAGCTAGATTCACTTCTTCCAAGCAACCAACGTCCGCAATATACCGAGGGGTATGAGGGCTTCTACCACCTATGCTCAATGGGGGGTAGCGTCGAGAGTGCATCGATGGAGTATATCATCCGCGACCACTCGGCAGATGAGTTTGAGAGGCGCAAGGTGGAGATGTGGAGTGCTGTTGATTTTCTGAATAAGAGGTATGGTGAGGGGGTTATTCACCTTACACTTAGGGATCAGTACTTCAATATGAGCAAGATGGTTACACCCCATCCGCAACTCATTGATCGAGCTGTAAAGGCTATGAAAGAGGTGGGTGTTGAGCCAATAATTACACCTATTAGAGGGGGTACGGATGGCGCACGACTATCATTTATGGGTCTACCATGCCCTAATCTATTTACCGGGGCGGCAAATTTTCATAGTAGGCATGAGTACCTATCGCTAACCTCAGCAGAGAGGTGTGTAGATATGTTGGTTAAACTCGCAGAGTTGTGGAGTGTAAGATAGATTGAATATGATAAAGGGAGGATATATAAGGGTTGCTACGGCACTTCCGCGAGTTGCCATTGGGGACTGCTCAGCAAATGCTATGCATATTGAGGTTCTTGTTCGTGAGGCTGCTAGGCAGGGGGTGAGCATTGTTGTTACCCCTGAGCTATCGATCACTGGCTATACGTGTGGCGATCTGCTTCTGCACTCTCAGCTCCATAATAGTGCGCTAAATGCTCTGGAGGGTCTGATTGAGAGGTTGAGTAGCTATGAGATTGTTGCTATCGTTGGATTGCCTATTAGTTACCGTGGGTCGCTCTACAACTGCGCTGTGGCATTTGGTAAGGGGCGTGTGTTAGCCGTTGTGCCTAAAAGCCATATTCCGAACTACTCGGAGTTCTATGAGGCGCGCTGGTTCGCCTCAGCAGATGATCTCGACAGAGCAGCTACGATCGATCTCTTTGGTGATGAGGTTGCGCTCTCGACACGCTCGATCTTTGAGGTTAATGGGGTGAGTTGTGGCATAGAGATTTGTGAAGATCTATGGGTTGCTACCCCACCATCATCGGTGATGGCTGGTGCAGCAGAGTTGTTCTTTAACCTCTCAGCATCGCCTGAGGTTGTTGGCAAACATGACTATCTGCGTTCGCTTGTTGAGCAGCAGTCGGCACGTACAATCTCCGGATATATATACGCCTCAGCGGGTGTAGGCGAATCATCTACCGATCTGCTATTTGGGGGTAATGGACTCATCGCTGAGAATGGGCGTATTGTTGCTAGCTCAGAGAGATTCTCGCTCAAAGAGCAGATAACAATAGCTGATCTTGACATCGAGCTGTTACAAAACTATCGACTACGCACATCTACATATAGAACAAATAGAGTAGATATAATAAAGAGAAAAATCCATATCAATCCGCTGGAGACCAGTGTATTAGAGCGAAATATAGACCGCACCCCATTCGTCCCCTCTGATCCGAAGCTACGCAACGAGCGATGTGAGGAGATATTCTCAATTCAGAGTGGAGGATTAGTCCAGCGCCTATCGCATACAGGTTGTAAGTGTGCAGTAATAGGGATTTCAGGTGGTCTCGACTCCACACTAGCGCTACTAGTAGCAGTCAAAGCATTTGATCGTCTAGCTCTTGATAGAAGAGGGATCATTGGTGTTACAATGCCGGGATTTGGAACAACAAATAGAACATATACCAATGCTATAACGATGATCGAGGAGTTGGGGGTAACACTACGCGAAATATCGATCAGAGCGGCGTGTAATCAACACTTTGAGGATATTGGTCTCTCTCCTGATGATCGATCGGTGAGCTACGAGAACTCTCAGGCTCGCGAACGAACACAGATATTAATGGATATAGCCAATATGGAGGGGGGAATGGTTATAGGTACAGGTGATTTGAGTGAGTTGGCTCTCGGTTGGGCGACATATAATGGTGACCATATGTCTATGTATGGTGTCAACGCCTCTGTGCCTAAGACATTGGTACGCTATCTTGTTAGTTGGGTCGCTAGCCAGCAGAGTAGCGATAGTGTACGTGCAACACTGCTCGATGTTGTCGACACCCCCGTTAGCCCAGAACTCCTACCTGCTGATGAGCAGGGGAATATAGCCCAAAAGACGGAGGATCTGGTTGGTCCATATGAACTTCACGACTTCTTCCTCTATAACTTTGTCCGCAACTCATTTGCACCAACTAAGATTGCCAATATGGCTATCCATGCCTTTGAGGGTATCTACGATCGTGAGACGATAATTAAGTGGCTTAAGGTCTTTATCCGAAGATTCTTTAACCAGCAGTTCAAACGCTCAGCAATGCCTGATGGACCTAAGGTCGGATCGGTATCGCTATCTCCACGAGGCGATTGGCGTATGCCGAGCGATGCCACCTCACGCGAGTGGTTAGAGGAGCTAGAGGCTCTGTATAGTTAGAGTTCGGCGCGGTTGTTGCTTAAGATTTACAAAAGGTAATTTAATATGCAACACTTTAATATCGCGCAACTATATCTACGATTTGTTATTGGCATCATGCTCTCTCTGCATAATATCAACAAGATGCAGCATATAGATCAAATAGCCTATAACTATCCTACTCATGGTATTGTCTCATCAGTGGCATGGTTCTATCTCACTGTTCTAGTTCAAGTTGCATGTAGTGTAATGTTGATGATGGGTCTCTATGTGCGTGTAGCATCTACAATTCTCGCCCTCGGAACGATCTTTATGTTGGTTATTCTATTCCAAAAGATAAGCCCTTGTGAAGTTGAGCTATACACACTCTATACATTTGTTTTTATCTACCTAGGCATCACTGGTGGTGGGAATTATGCAATTGACAGGCTAATAAGCTAAGCAAAACTATAGGGGTGACTGACAAGCATTTTCAACTTGTTAGCCACCCCTTTATAATCGAGAAATATCTCTTTATGAACTCTATTTTGTCTTAAATGAGACCACGCCATCGATAATGGTCACCTCAACACAGTCTCCCGACTTGATCTCTCCCGAGATAATGAGTTTAGATAGTGGACGACGCAACTCCTTACGGATGATTCCGATAATCGGACGCGCACCATACTGCTGGTTATATCCCCTAACAGCGATCGCTCGCTTAGTCTCATCACTCATAGTAAGTGAGATATTCTGCTCATCAAGAAGTTTTAACAGACCCTTCAGGTGGATCTCGAAGATCTTAACCACCGACTCCTCGATAATTGGCGAGAATGGCACGATCTCGGTCAAACGACCTAAGAACTCTGGGCGGAAGTGATCCTGCATAATATCCATAAGATCGTTATTAGGAGGTATCACACCCTTATTAAACGAGTCTACAATATACTGGCTTCCGATATTTGATGTAAAGAGGATCAGAGCATTTGAGAAGTCACCCACACGACCCAGACGGTCATGCAACTTACCCTCATCTAGAATCTGCAAGAAGAGGTCAAAGACCGACTTATGCGCCTTCTCAATCTCATCGAAGAGGATCACCGAGTATGGCTTCTGTCTCACCTTATTAACCAACAATCCACCCTCCTCATAGCCGACATATCCGGGAGGCGCTCCATAGAGAAGTGCTACCGAATGCTCCTCCTTAAACTCCGACATATCAAATCTTATCAACGACGACTCATCCTCAAAGAGGAACTCAGCCAACGCCTTAGATAGCTCCGTCTTACCTGTTCCAGTAGGTCCAAGGAAGAAGAACGAACCCATCGGCTGACCCTTCTTATTTAGACCCGAACGCGACTCAAAGACAGCATCGAGGACAATTTTAACCGCATGATCCTGACCAATAACCCTCTTCTGAAGTGTACCCTCGGCATTTATAAGTCGGTCTCTCTCCTGCGACTGAACCTTTCCAAGAGGAATACCCGTCTGACGAGCAATCACCGCCGATAGATCTGCCTCCTCCAATGAATCTCGCTTTGTCTTTGCAATTACAGAGATCTGCTCCAATGTCGAGAAGATATAATCTGCCTTATCCTTAGCGGTTGGAAGTTTTGCAAAATCAACATCACTACTCAACTGCGCCATGATAATTGGGCTAATCTCATTAACCATAGCATAGTGCAACCAGTCGAGATCCTTAACCTGAGCCTCCAGATCACCCCCCTGCTTAATAGCATCGTAACGAGTGTACAACGTAGCCAGATCACTCTGTGTCATATCGTTCATGGTCTTGATAAGTGCCATAGTACGGTCGATAAGATCGAATGCCGAGTCGGGGAGTGAACGCTCAGTGAGGTATCTCTTCGAGAGGCGGATTGAGGCATCCATCACAGCTGGTGATATTGACAACTCATGATACTTCTCATACTGCTCCACCGCACCACTCAATATACGTAGACAGAGATCGGCATTTGGCTCCTCAACCCTAATCTGCTCAACCTTACGGACAAACTCCTTATCGGTCTCGATATTCTTTGTGTATCCATCGATTGAGCTGCTACAGATCAACGAGAATCCACCCTTATCCATCTCCGATTTGAGCAGTGTAGACAATCCAAAGAGCATACCCTGCTTATCGAAGAGCTTCTCTATCGACTCGATAATCAATACAGCATTATCAATAGCCTTCAACTCACCAAGGATATTCTTAAATCTATCATCTACCTCACCCTTATACGAGGCATCAGAAGCGATCACCGCAAGGTCGACCTCATAGATCGATGCACCCTGCAAGAACGATGGCACCTCATTATCTAAAACCCTCTGCACAAAGCCATTAATCAACGAACTCTTACCCACTCCTGACTCACCGGTGATGAGCAGATTCGACTTCTTACAACGACCCAACACCTCGAACATAGATGCAATCTCATACTCAAAGCCGATGATCTGCCCCATCTGCGCCTCTAGTTTATTGATGCAATATTTAGCCAAAGCGCCACCACCACTCTTAGATGTAGGCACACCACCAGCGACCTGCTGACTGACAACAGCTTTATTAATATCAGCACCCTGAGCATTACAAATCTCAACAGCAGTCAACGGCAGAGTCTTTAGTTGATCGAGCTGAAAACCAACCCCCGGAGTAACCAACGAAGCGAGAACAGAGAGAGCATCAACCTCAGCCAAACCAAAGCGATCTTTATATGTATCAGCCTCATCAAATACCACTAACGACTCCTGCGAGAGGTCCAAATCCCTCATCTTCTTGACAGCCTTAGGGGCAAGCATCACCTGCACATCCGCCCACTCCATCATGTAGTAGTAATCCTTATCGAGTGTCGACTCGATATACTTAACCAAACCTATCTCCTTGTGTAGCACAGCCTTAAAAAGGTGTGCTGGGTAGATTGCATCACTGCAATTCTCCTCGGCATACGAGGTGGCAATTCTCTTTAACTGTTCCATCTATTTATTTTTTAGTAAATTACATTTATTAGCCTCGCACTACTCTTCAACTCCTGAGGTCTGCCCCGGATTCTCCACCGTTATATTGCCCCCCCACATACATATCTGTTTGCAGTTGTCGAGCAACGATGGCATACCCCCTATACTACTCTGCCCGCCGGGTGTCCAAGGTGCTGAGGTAACCGGCACACAGGGCATAGGCGTCAATACCCCCATCGCTGCCGCCGTTGCCGAGGCTACCGTAGGGTTGCTCATCGACTGACACATTCCGAATGGGAGGATATTTGTCATCGGGATGTAGTCGGTGATGTTAGCCATCAACTTATTATCAATCATCGGGCGCATAGGGTTTATCACCATCAACGATGATGTAGCCACTCCAAAGCTACACTTCAACATCGCACCCATAGTCACATACTTTGCCATAATACACTATCCATTAGAGATCTTAGGTGAGTCGAACTTACTATTGACCTTCAAGGTATCTATCGACCCCTCCTTAGCTGTCACCTTCTTCTTAAACTCTGAGTTATCGGCAAATTCGCTCGTTCCAGTGACCGAAATAGCCTTGACATCAAATGTCTGCTTATCCTTCTCGATGGTTAATGTTGCGCCATCGGTCTGCTTCATAATTATGCTAGTATCAGCCTGTGCAGTCACCTTATCGCTATATGTAGCCACTGTCTTAGTCTTGAACTTATCATCATCCGCCTTACCTACAGTGACCGTCTCTGAGGTCAATGTGAATGTACTTCCAGCGGTGATATTCTGCTCTGATCCATCATCGGGTTTAATATCTGTCGCCTTAGCCTCGATTATCTTAGCATTGACAGAGAATGTTCCGGCACTCTTACCCTCGGTATCAGCACCATTTGAGGATATTGTCTCGGCTCTCATCTTGATCGTTCCGCCGACTGTTAGTGCCTTTTCGGCAACCTCCTTATCCTTCTCCTTTTGGTAATCTACCGCCTCCATCGAGATACTCTTCGACACCATTGACAGAGTACCATTTGCAGGGAACTCATACGCCTCGCCATCGCTAGTTGTACAGTCTGAGGTGATGAGCGATATTGCATTTGCACTAATATCGACACTACCCCCCTCCAACACCGAACTGTCGGTATCGCTAGATGAGATACTCACACTCTTTGCCGATATTGAGACAGCAGCCTCATCAACACTACGCACATTACCATCACCATCGACACTACTTATCGCCACTGCCTCGGAACGAACATTGACAAAGGTGTTATTTGCCGTGGTGTCAAACTTACTCTTTGCGTTATTTAGTGTATCGATACGATCGGCATAGACACCCTTAACTCTATTCTTCTCAATGAGTTGCGAGACCAATTTAAAGTAGGTATCCATCTCGCTATACATCGCCGTAGCTGTCGATTCCAACTCTGCATTAATAGCATCTAGCTCTAGTGTTGAGCTGTAGAGATCAAGAAAACCAGAGTCGTGCAGAGAGTCACTAGCCAATGTCGATATTCTATCGAGCAGTGAATCAAGTCGCGATTTACTATCGCTCTCCATACTCTTAAGCTCTGTTATCTGATCGTCAATAACCTTATTCTGCGCTGTCAAAGCGGTAATCTGATTGGCATTTGACACCACTGACACCACATTGATATGGCTATCCGATGAGAGGTTTATACCTGTTGAACTTAGCGACACGCCATCCTCATTGAACATCTCTGCATTGCTCTCGCTGATTATATCAACACCCGTAGCCTGCAAAACAACACTCGATGTAGGCATAACATAATTCTCGCTACCATCAATTCCAGCATCGACAGCTATATTACGAATATGAGGTGCGCGAGTAATCACACTACCGACATTTCCGCCATCGTTACTCACACCCTCTAATGCGACCTTATTTGTTCTGATAGTCACCTTAGAACCATTTGATGTAGCTGACAAATTGCCATATTGATCGACATCACCGATGATTATTTCAGGTGCTGAGATCACTATTCGGTTATCATCGCGAATAAATTTACAGTTCGGCACAGAGGCATGTTTATTGCTCAGCGCACTCTGTGTAGCACCCTTTGTCGACCTCGACTCAACCACATCGATTGTCGAGCTACTAAGCAGATCTTTTAGAGTCTGAAGGGTATCTACCAGACTCTGAAACTGCTGTACAACTACTATATCACTACTACTTGCCATAATATCCTATATACTTAACATCGCTGCTTTAAATGCTGCATCAACAGGGTTTTCTGTTGTCTGCACCATCTCAAGCATTGCTGTCTGAGGGTTAAACTTAGCTGTTGCTGCTGGTGATACCGAGAACAATATTGCTCCTGTATCATCTTTACGACGGTCTGTTCTGATTTTAGGCAAACTAAACCATGAGTCAGTTGCCGTCTTTTGAAGTTGGAGACCCGAGGCTGAGTCCAGAGTCTCCAAAAGTTTAACACCGTACTGCATTTCCGTACTCTCTAGATTCATCTCAATGCCTAGACTAAAACCATTACATAGATTGCCCCAGTCTCTATTTACTGTAACTACAGCATTAGGATAAAGACCTGAAATAGTGCAGATATTAACACCTTGAGCAACTATATTAGAAGCAGTATCTGCAACATAGGTATTTAACAGGACTCTGATATTATCAACATGCTGTGGATTTTGAGGGTTCGCCAACTCAAATCTATCACCAAATATCATAACAGCTGATATGCCTCCATTAACATTATTAACATTAACACCATACTTCTTAAGAATGTCTGTTGTTATCATTCTCATAAGGATCAGCAAAGTTATTCTCTTGGCTGCCATACTCTCATTTTTAGTACCGAAAATGATCTGTCTAAGCAGAGTTCCATTTCCATTTACATTTCCAGCCTTAATTTCGCTTAGTGTTGGTGTTAATCCACCAAATAGTTTCGCTGTGATAAGATTCTTAATTCCATTATTACTAACTCCATAGGATTTCTCTGGAATAGCCTTTAACCTAGAGCCAATAAATGTTGTAGCCTCACGAGTATCAGTAAACCACTTTTGAGAGTTTTCATTGAAGAAATCCTTATAATCATTATACGCCGCCATAGCCAACTCGATCTTGCTTCTCAGCTCCGCTTTATTTAGGGGATCATGATTCCCCACGTAGTTATTAATCTGCGCTTGTGGTACATTATTTACCGGAGGGGGTGTTCTGGTATCAGTTAGATATTGACCAAAGCCATCATTACCTTCAGCAACAAATGTCTTTGGATTTTGACCGTTCATTGGAGGAAAAGAACTGGGAGCAACGATACGATCAGTAAGATAGGTTCTCAAATCTGTTCCTGTTGCATTTAACGTACCATTAGCATCACCAAAGAACTTAAATAACAAACAGTTATTATCATTGGCAGCTGTTCCTACCAACTCAGGCAAAAGTTTATCATAACAACTCTGATAACGTACCGATCGCCAGCCATCAAAAGGTGCTAGAACCTTCATAAACCCAGATAACACCTCCGAGATATAGCACTTATTATTTGTTGAATCAGGCATCTTGGTTCGTCCCGCACCACCCTCGATACAGAGGTATCGGTGTGACTTAATAACCATCGTTCCACCAACCGGAGCAAAGAAACACTCAAAGAGCGTACGCACCAGACTAAGATCGATCAACTCGCCAATAGCCCACTCAAAAGCACCCGTCAAAGCTGACATACCCGCAGCAGCTATCTTTCCCTTAATACTCTTGCCGGAGTACTCCATAGAGGCTTTTCGCATTCGTCCAACTCTGGTTCCCGACATGAGATTAAGGTTGTTCTCAGCCATGATATTGACATTCTTACCCGAGATAGTAATATCTCCCGAGGGGGCAACAATATTAATACCAGTCAAGGCACTAATATTAACCTTTCCCGCAGGGGTGCTAATAGAGATCGCGCGCGTGGTCGACGACATGTTGAGAGAACACAATCCATACTGATCGCCAATCTGTATATAACCATCCAGAGCCTCGTCAACAAGTCCACTAGCATCGATACCCAAAAGACTCGTAAAGGGGAAGATAGAGGTGAGGAATGAACTTCCTCCTCCAACAGCCGTATCACACAACATAATCTTACGTCCATACTGAGTAGATATTGAGCTGACATCAGCTACCTGCTGACCCATAAAGGCTGTTCCCGGACCGGTAAACATAGAGCCAGAGATATAAGGACGCTCAATATTCCCCGATTCATAGCTGACAATAACCTCACTATGCAGCGCAGGCGAAAAGACAAATCCTTTTCCTCCACCCTTATTTGCCGGAGTAGAGACACGCAACCACGGCGATGCCCCCTTCTTTAGGTTCTTTGCCAACTCCGTTTTGCGCTGAACACTATTTACAGTCGTTGTGTCACTAATTTCTGTAACATTTGAAGCATCATCTGGATCAGGATCATCCCCAGCAAAGGCATATTGCCATGGATAGCACACCCTCGCCCTATTGAGCTTATAAGAGTCGCTAACATCAACAACATAGGCTCGCTGTGGCTCAGCGCGGCGAATCATATCATCTGCCGTAAAATATGGAAAAGCAAACTCCAACATTGAGGTGTTTGTAGTGGGGGCTTCACCTAAAATATTAGAGTAAGTGACAGCGAGACTCTGGATAAGATCAACCTCAACAATAGGTGTTGTTGTATCTTCATCGGTATATACATTAATACCACTCACCACATAACGCGTAACATTTGAAGAGTCTTCATCAATCTTATCTAGAGTTACAACACTTCCTAAACGTAGTTTTATAATATTACTCAAATACGATGCACCAACATTATCTCCACCAACTAAAGTAACCTTTATCCTATTTCTATTAGACTCAGCACTAGACTTAACAATAAATGAGGTGAGCGCAAGACTACTCTTATACATAACCTCCGCCAATCCTCGTGGACTATCAACATAACGTACCCCCGAGATGAGTTTCTTTGTCGCCTCTTTATTATCTACAACTTTGTCCTGCCCTGTAGATTCTCCAATATTACTCTCAACCTTCGGTGATTGAGAGTTAGCAACTTTTGTTCCCTTTTCTTTTGCATCTTTATTCGATGATGACTTCACCCAATCCTCAGTATAGGTCACATTTGAATTGTTTTTATAATGGAGTCGTGATGTATAGCTTGTCGTCTCTACATGCTCATTATGACCCTCATTAATCTCCCCTACAAGACGATATGACTCGAATATCGACATCGCATTCTCAAGGATAAAATCTGAATACTTATCTGGCTCTGTAAGTTTAAATGTCAAGATTTGATAGACCAAACGAACAGCGATAGCTGGCAAATAGACGATACTGTTATCTACAATCTCATAACGATCCTCTTGCGGTATTTTATCCTTATTTTCACTAGTCTCACCCAAATAATCTAGATAGTAGTCATCTAATCGCGGATTATCCTCAGCCCAAGATTTATCAATAGAACTAAATATATCAATATGATTCTCATCAACTGCAGCCTCTTGATTTACAACACTATAATCACTCGCTGTAACAGTGCCAGAAGTATCAGCAGCGGCATCAGCAGCGGCATCAGCTGTAACATTAGAAGTATTATCAGCAGCAGTATTAATAGCATTAGCAACAGTAGTCGTAGCCGTAGTAGTAGATGATCCACTCTGCAAAAATGAGTTAGTGCTATCTGTAATATAGTTACCACCAACATAGAGTGATGACTGAGAGTCGGTCTGCTCATTAAACGAAATATTCGATAAGGCACCATATAGCGACACAGCCGCATTAAACTTAGGGTGGATACCTACATTTAGAAACCCATCCTCAAAATAGAGAGTCTCGCCATAACGTCTACACAATCGACGCATAAAATCATAGGTACTCTCATTATACTGTACACTATAGGGAATAACGTGAGGAATGACATAGTTTGTTAGCGTCTCTTCAACTTTATAGGTGCTAGTGATATTTCCAGCTTTATCTGCAGCTGAATCCGAAATCTTCTCATATTTTGTCTTTGTTTCATCTACAGTAGAGTATTTATAGTATAAATTATAACTTTTCTCAATACACTTCGACTCTTTGAAAGTACCTAAGAGATATGTAAAACGAGTGAAACAATCTGTCATAATCTCACCAAACTGCTTTCCAGTAAAGACCTGACTATGAATATTTAGCGTCGCATATTGGTCGGGGCTGTAAATATCCAGCTTGACATTTACCGTCGCTACAGAGTCCGCGACACTACTAATATTACTTAAGCTGAAATTAACCACACGATGTTTTAAAGCTAACGCTAAGTCCGATTTATCCTGATATGAAGTACCATAGATCAACGACAACGAAACCTCAGCATCTACAAATCGCTGACGTAAATTATCCTTCAATTTCGCTATCGACGTAAAAGAGACATCAGATATTGACAACTCCGCTGCAATATAATTTGGACTTTCCAACTGCTTCTGGACTCTAATCGAACTAAGTGTATACACTCCATCCTCGATCGATCTACCAGATGTTTCACTATTGGTAAGTTCCCTAAAAACTGCATCGTTAGCATCATCTACAGGAGTCGTTAGATTCAAAACAAACTTATTCGAGTTATCATCCTCATACTCCTTTAATATACTTATTTTATAATACATAAAATTATACCGTTTAAATAGATCTATTTAAATCGCAAAATATGCTCACTACTACTACCTACATAGGTTATCGAATGAATCATTAAGCTAACATTCAACATTATACGAGAATCGCTACGAACCTCACTCCGCATCGAGGTGAACTCCTCTTGAGATGATGACACAACCCCAGTGACTATAGTCGCGGCATGATAATCATCTAGATCACCATCAATATCATAGTGCGGATTGAACAGAAATGATAGCTTCATAACATCATCATCTCTCAACAACCTATATATTTTTCTACTCTGCTCACTCTTTGGAGAGCGAATAACAAAATTAATTGTCGTTGGCACTACCCCACCATGAGGATCACCATTCGCATTACGACCCCTACTAATCAAATAGTTCAAACGTTGGATCGTCATAACATCAACTCTATTTATTTTAGGATCAACATCCTCTCGCATATCACCCATATAGAGTGATGTCTTTATATAATTCCCTTTGATACCCAACATACTCTATTGATTATTTTCATAATAACGATATGAGAAAAACTCAACACTATCAAACTCTGCATGATCTGCAACGAACTTCACATGAACCAACCTTTGACCACTATTATCAAGGTCATAATCCTCTTCGAGTGAATAGATACTAGCGCCATCGAAACGCATCACTCGACTCTCCATCGATCCATCATGGATAGAGAGTAGTGAACTATCTAGCTCAATCTCCCCACTAAAAGGCTCACTACGAATAAAGCATGAATATATAGCGAGTTCGTCTGCGCCCGGAGCATCAATAGTAACATGAAACTCCATACGCACACGACCCGCATCAACAACGCCATTACGAGCGTCAAACTGTTTAAAAATAGTTGAACTAAATGACTTTATATTGTAGCACCTCTGCGACTCGCTACTTGTCCCAACTTTGAGTAGTGATACCATAATTTACATTTTAGAGTGTGTTAAAGATAGATAGAACCCACTACATTTGAAGGAGAGCAACACATACGCCCTCTCCCTATATTAAAAGATGATGGTTTGCACTTACACCATAAATAGTGATCTCGCACAAACCATCAATGTTACCTAAGAACTACTTCCAAGGGTTAACAAACGAAACTGGTCCGTTGCTCAACTCTTGACATACTACTACCATCTCCTCAAAATGGTCTGTTCCATCCTCCCACTTCTCGATATAGTTAACACAGTAGCATCCTGTTCCCTTTAGCTCCTTCATTGTTGAGCCATCAACAGTGTTGTAGAATGTAACGGTCATGTCGCGTGGATCGTTAGATGCCAACATCCACTGTAGCAACTGATTGTTACCATCATTCATCGCCTTTACACGAATTTTAACCTTTCCTCCACGTGGAATACCTGAGATCTGTCCCTCAACATCTACTGTCTGGTCGAACTTATAGTCTACAAGCATTACCTCACGAGTCTCAAAATCACTCACCGATAGCTGTACCGGCGTCATATTATCTGCCATGATCTTATCTTTTACAAATTATTTACTAATTAAACTAGACTACAATTAAGCCCAATCATTCTCAAAAACTACAGATTCAAATTCGATCTTCTGACATGTGATCGTAATCTGCTCATAGTGACCCTTGCGATCCTCCCACTTCTCATCGAAGCTCACGCAGTAGCCATTTGTAAACTTGATTGTCTTCATCACCTTTCCGGTCTTTGTCTCAGAGAATGTAATAGTTCCATTCTTAGGTAGATTACGCTCAATCATCCATGCTAACAGATCAGGTGTTCCTGAGTTGTGAGCCTTAACCTTTAGTTCGATCTTCCCTCCACGTGGGATTCCCGACATCTGACCCTCAACGTCTGTAGCCTGATCAAATTCATACGATACCATCATCACCTCTCGCTCCTGATAGCCATCAATTTCGATACTTACTGGTGTCTTTGCCATTGCTATTATTTTTTAATTTTTACTATTGAGAGGAGCAACCTTACTTAACCCCTCCTCGATTACTCAATTCAATATTACGACATTACCGCATCCTTATCACTCTTATCTGCCGACACTTTAATCACAAAGTTCTTTGCAGCGTAGAAAGGGGTCAAACTAATATCACAAGTAATACGCTTTGTAACTGGATCTTGTGATGGCTCCTTAATCTCATAGTTCTGGAATAGGTTTCCATAACCCTTATATTTATTTAGGAATGCCTGTATATTCGCCTTAAGCTGTTTAGGTGAGTTATATGGATCCCAGTTCTCTAGTGCCACCTCATGAACATAGTTCATCAACACCTTCTTCACCCAGTCGAAAACCCTCACGATAGAGTACTCCTTCATCGCTGTGTTATCTCCATTATAGAGCGTAGTGTTGTTAAACGCCATAACACGACCCTCAGAGTAGACCATTGGAATCACCTGATTATCCATCAACGCCGCAATCTCCGACTTAAGAAGATCGAGCTTAACACCCTTCACTCCATCGAGAGTACCATACTTCTTTCCTCCAGCTCCCTGAGCCATGTTTGAACTCTCATCATATAGCTTTCCAGCCAACGCCGCAGATGCAGGCACAAAGAACGCCGCATTATCAGCCTCATCAACTGAGCGCTTCTCTGCCGAACGACCAACAAGCCAGTTTGCAGTCATAACAACATTCTGCAACTCTATGTCACTATCCTTATACCCCTCAGTATTCTCCTGCAAATCATCTACAGTAAACTCATCAGCGTGGTCAGTAACCAACATCACCTTATACTTGAATGCAACCTTAGCCCAACGCAATAGTGTAGTCTTATCTTGGAAAACGCTACCGGGGATATTGAGGATACTGTAACAATCCTTCAAGCTAAGACGGTCGAAACCACCCTTAAGTAGGTTATCAACCTCATTGATGAATCCAGAGTCATCATCTGCAATATCATCCTTATAGACATTGATAAAGCGGATATTCTTCGCCTTGTCAGTGTTAGCACACTTGAAGAACATATCTGCCGAGCGATATGAACGCTCTAGATTAGCTGTTGCATACAAGGCATCGGTAATTCCCTGATCGAGCAGCTTATTGTACTTAGCCTCCTTCTGAGCGCACGCCTCAACAAGATCTGTCACACTATCGTGATCCTCATCGAGTAGCTCCAACCAACCCTTAATATCACGAGCTAGATCTTCACGTTTAACTGCAAAACGCTTATCTGTCAAGAATACATTCTTTGCTGCCTTCTTCGCTGGGTTCATATTATCTGCATCTGGAAGGAAACCACGCACTGCGTTAAATCCACCAAACGACGAAAGAAGCTCTGAAAGATCCTTTTTCGATGCTGAAGCACCACCTACTACCTCCTCTGCTGCACCCGAATCCTGAACCGATGCAACCTCTTTTAACTGCTGTTCTGCCATTTTTATTTACTATTTTCCAATTCGTCCAACATTCCCTTTAGTAACTCCTTTAGCTCCTCACGAGAGGCTTCAGCTTTGAGTATATCTCTCAACTTTCTATTCTGCTCAATGCTCTTTTTAATCTTGCTACTTGAGTCTACCTTCATCTTAATACTTGAGAGGAATTCGCTGTTACTAACCAACCTACCCTTACCACCATCGGCTTCAAAGTCGCGCAACTCTGAAAAGTGCAAATTCTCAGAGACAGAGCCACCCTCCTCATCGGTAAAACCAACCTCAACCGCTGGTTTAAAATGGGCAAATAGATCCTCAATGTTTCTAACATCCTCTACAAACTCAGGCTGCCCCGGCTCGACATCAGATGTATACTGATCCACAAGAAGCGTCTTGTTATTGTCGATTGGCGAGGCAACTGCGCTTGAAGCCTCATCGGGAGCCATCGAAATAAAATTTTCCTTAATAGCCATGTTTTTAAATTTTTATTAATTGTTTATCGATAAATTTAATATATAACCCATCCGTATCTATTTTTCACAATAAATACCCATAGCAAATATAATAAAATAATGATGATAAAGCTAATTTTTAAACGAAAAAATCACCCAATTTATGCGAATTTATAGTGTTTTTTTTACCTAATCCCCTACAACCAGACATCAACACATTATAAATCAACCACATACAAACACAAAAGAAAAGCGGCAGCAACTACCCTATTTATACGAAAAATATAGTAATTGCTGCCAACACATTAGCATACAGTAATATAACGTGAGTTAGTAAATAAGAAAACTCACTTTCTTATTTACTATTGCATCTCTAGTCATTCATACTCATCTGCATTCCGCTACCTCCATCATCATCAAAACCAGCATCCTGCTCCTGATTACTTAGATAGAACTGATACGCCTCCTCTATAGATTTTAACTTTGTCTCCTTAGAGCTTTCGCAATCTTTAATCGCATTCTCACATATAGTCTCAAGCTCACCCTTAGCCTCCTCAATCTGATCCTCGGGCATACCTATAGCTCGCTTGAGCAACACCGCCTCAAACTTACCCTTCTTAACATCAATCTGCTTTTTACTTGTTTCACAAGTCGCTATCGAGACATCTATATATGTATCACGCCTCTCCTCATTCATCTCAGGCATCGTACAAACCAGATACATCGATCTCTCTGGCTCCTCTTCATCACGCGTAATACCTAATATTTCCATCTCCTCTTCACTTAGCTTAACACTCGTAGTGCTACTTTCCTGCTCTCTCTGTTCGAGTCTAAAATCGGGATGCTCCCTCTTAAGCCCCTTAATCAATGGACCAATATACTCATTATCCTTTGGCACAAATGCAAAACTATACTTATCGAGCATTGAACTTGTTGCCACATCCTCGATATTCCGCTCATTATCACCCACCTTCACAGTAGTCGAGAGCAGAGACAATGGATCTGCCTCAACGGTAATATTGGCAAGACGATAGAATAGGACAGCTGTAAGACCATCCATAACACCCTGTGCCTCATCAAGAACATGTTGAATCTTCTTTTCCATACTACAAACTATTTATTAAATTTAAAATCTACCTTAACCTCAGCATTCGCCTTAACCTTAACCTGTTGTTGCATAGTGCGATAACCTGCTAACTGCACCTGCACCGTATATACTCGATCCGCCTCCAACTCCTTTATAATCATCGGACTACGACCTACAGACTCTCCATTAATAAAGATCAACGCCCCAGCAATATCGGTCGAGAGGTTAATAACCCCATATCCCGCCAATGGACTCGACAGCTCAACAAGAATAGATGGATTGACCCCGACCTCGACAAACATCGGTTTAGAACTAAACCCATCTCTTCGGTTATCAAACGCATAGAGACCGCTATCTAGTACCCCCGACCACTCACCACGTCCATAAAACTCATTATTTACATATATATCACAGCTCTTATCATACCCCTTCACACTCACCTCAACCTTAGCAATCACTGGACTCTTGGTCTCCACCGTGTCGGCAGGTATAGCATCCTCACCACCACTCACCTTAGCAGCACTAGAGGGCTGTATTGGCACTCGTGGGTAGTCGATAACAACGCTCTCACTCACCAGTGAGGTCAGCTCCACCTGTTGAAAATATGGCTCATAACCATCCTCAACAACACCAACCGTGATACTCCCGGGAGCAACTCTAATACGCTCTACACGCCCCTTACCAACCACACCTCCATCGATCGATATATCTGCGCTCTGCGAACCGCTATCAATAGAGAGGTAAGAATAGATAGGTTGTAGCGCCACATCATAATACAACGTCTCGTGGTTCGTTAGAGTCACACTATCTACAACACCCTCAAAGAACGGAGCCTGCACCTCGATAGAGTGCTTACCCAAAGGGAGCTGCAACTGCATCCGCCCATCGCTTATACGCTGGCATATTGTATCTACACTCACCACACACTCTCGTGGATTGGTCGAGATAACAAGCCACTGTGTTTTAGGGTGATACTCCTTAAAATTACTACTCTCCAACACAGCCTTATATCCTCGCCACCTCTTTAATTTTTTGAGTGGCATCTTCCAATAGAACGAGCCATGGCTAGGGTGCGAGATCTTAAAATAACTCACCCTCTTATTCAGCACCAATCGCGAATACCCATCCCCCTCAATCCGCTTAATCTCATACTCATCCGATAGATATTGACACGAATCGTCGGGTGCATACATATCGACCACTCGAAGTTTCTTACGACCTACATCACCCTCCTCCTTATGACCAAACCGTTGAAAAAATGGGACCTTATCATAGCTAAACTCAGAGACTATCAGTGGCTGCGAATAGCCTAAACTACCCACAAACAACAACATCAATAGCCAACAAATAACGCTACGACTCATCGCTACTCACCCTCCATCTCTAACGACAACACCACGGGGTAGATGCCAACCATTCTAGTCTCTATCATCTTCTGCAGCAGCAACTCGGCAAAGGGGATCCTACTCTTAAAACTCTTCTGAAGATAGCTAGAGTTCTCAACCTTAACAAACACAGCAATCTCATATCCCGAATAGGTACTATCCATACGTAAACGGTGTTTTACAACCACCGACCTCACCGACTCAGGCAGAATGGAGAATCGAACAAACAACTCTTTATAACAAAAGTGCTTAATATCGGACAATGTAACTATTCTGTCCCCAGTAGCTATCTTATACTGCGCCTCTATCTTCTCATGAATAGCATTTGACAATCGGGTATACCCCGTAACGAGTGGGCTTTGAGCATATGTCATCGCAGCATTTAGCGATGATGGAACGACAAAATGGCTTGACGAGTCAATATTCACTGTTTGAGCGATCTTATTATCGCTAACTAGATAGCGAAGAGAGAGACTCACACCACTATCAATACTTTTGATATTTTTCAACAGAGCATAGACCCCACTAGGTTGGTCTACCCCCGTTCTCACCCTATCCTTCAGAGTCTTTATCAACGCATTAAGCTGTTTAATCTCCCCTCCCTCACGCAACTTTGAGACTGAGATAAAGGCATAGTAATCTGTACTGAATCGATGCGAAATCTCTTCGAGCCTATTCACTAACTCTTGAATACCAAACCTCTCAACATCAAAACGACGAATAGTGACTGCCGTATCCTTAAAGATTTGACTCTTTGCAGGGGCAATAGTTGTAATAAAGTTACGCGTGTTATCTGTGCTATCACTCAACTTACATATCGGTGTCTTTGCCGACAACTCAACACTCAAGACCTCTGCATTCACCACCGGAAAGACATTAAATAGAATCATCTCCTTATTAAACACAAACTCACTATCGACAGAGCTAAACTCAAAGATCAGATCTATCTTATCCAACGAGTGGCTAAAGTGTGTTGCCCCCTCACCATCCTTAAACATAAATAATCGAGCATTCTGCTCAGCAAAGAGATCAAACCACATCGAAGAGGAGTCAAGTGGCTGATACTGATTATAGATCATCGAGTCCACCTTAAAGCAATCAACAAAGGGGAGTCCCGAGCGATCCCACGGCTTTACCAACACCATATTTGAGTTATTAAGGCTCACATTCAGATCACCAAAGGCATTATTAAGCACCTGAAAAGAGACTCCTGCTAGGCTACTCAGTGGCTCATCAAAGCGCAATGAGACCTTCCATCGCCGACCATCGAGACGTGTAACACGCAACAACTCATAAGAGATCAATCTCACCGAAAAGAGTGGAATAAAGTTTAATCCCACCCCACTAAGTTTGAAATTACAGTTTGAATCCAAAGTAACACTTGGTACTCCATTATGCGGATCACTATGTAGAATCATCGATGCAGGGATCGACTCCGGCTCCACATATGGAGAGAGGCGCGAGACAAGATCATTGAGCAGATTGGAACGACTAGACTCCCACTCTGAACGCAACTCCTCACCCTGATAAGCCATAGCCATTAACAACAGCCTAAAGAGAGGATCACTCTCGATCCCCTCAATCTGGTCGATATTGTGGTTCGCACTCCAGACATCGATTGCTGCCTTTAGTAGCTCATCAGCACGACTTTTAGTCTCATATAATAATTGATCCATAGCTAGAATCTATTTAATTTTTTAGTTCCAAATATTAATCTTTGTATTGAGTTTATATGGTTTCTTACCCTCTATTATAGTTGCTGTAATACTAATATCGATACATCGGCGACGACGAACATACTTCATGGCAACACTGACATCTTGAATACGCTTCTCATACATCTCAATACTACTCTTAAGCTCACTCGCAAAGGTGTTATGACTCTTCGACTCCCCCGAGATCTTCTTGTCGTAGATACTCATCTCACCAAACTGATCCACCGTACTTTGACCTATATTTACCAACTCCTCAAACTCGTTGATAATCTCAAAACGCAGATTAGCAAATAGATAGCCAAAATCAGGATCGCATAAACAGCTACCCTTAGGGGTAGCGATCAATAACTCTATGAAGTTATCTATCGATTGTATTTTATCGCTACGATTTAGATACCCGCTCTTAGCATCCTTTTTTAGTGGTATTGAGATATTCATATCTTATAGTGGAGCTTAAAATCTCCTCAATTAAAATTCTACATTATCGGAATAAACTCCTCCTCCTCCTCAGGCTTAACATAGAGGGCATCATACAACTTAACATATAACTCATCAAATAGCTTAGCTGTCATCTCATCACTCAACTCAACCTTAAGGTTACGATGGAGTACATCGCGTAACTCATCATTGATATATCCAACAACTGCACCCCTAATCTCTTCGGTGATCTCCTCTCGTAGCTTAACACTCATATCCGAGTATAGACGCTGGAAGAGCTCTTCATAGATCTGTTCATGCAGCTCCGCCTTAATCTCAGCTTTGAGCCGATCCATATCGATACTCTTATCCTCCAACACCACACCATCGAGAATCGAACTTGCGCCATTAATATACTCGATGAACAGCTTCATCCATCTAACAATATCGTAGATAGAACACCCCTCCACCTTAAGAGGTGTCTGATTATTTGGCTCAACGATATAGTAGTTAAGAGCCATAGTAATCTCTATGGTGAGTGCAACCAGATCCTTTACCCTACTATTAAGATTATAGTGTTTGAACATAAAGGCGTAGCGGATAAATGTACGCTGCCCCTCACCACTCTCAAAATTTGCATGCTCAGCTATACCACTAAGCAGATCACTACACGTTGCTACAAAACGCCCAAACTCATCATGTGAATTGAGTTGAATGAATGGAGGGATATACTCCGTTGCAATGCTAAAGACGCCATCGCGTACATTAAACTTGACTAGAGGTATCTGCTGACGGCTCTCCTCAATATCTGCGAGTGTGTTGATAGCGTAAATATAGTTAGGCTTAAGCAGGTCGACACCCCTCTCACTGTAACTAGTAGTGGTCTCACTCTCTTCGCTCACTGTAAGATAGTACTCTTCACCATAGAGCATAGGCATCTGAAGAACAACCGCCTCATCAACATCGAGCAGTCGACCACTAGGCAACATTGCCAAACAACGCAGATGGGCAATCTCCACACTCTTGCGAACGAAGGTTGGCTCACACTCAAAGCGAGAGTAAGGGATGACACCAGCAACCTCATCGCCCATAATAGTGACCATCGACTCACGACGACGTTCGATACCACTCTCTAGCGCGACAAATAGTTCAGGGGTTAACTCTAGCCCCTCCCGCCAATCTATCTTTGCATTTATATTCATTGTGACCTCTTTTTATTTCAAATTCGACCCATTTAACTTTAGGTTGTAACCGAGCAATCCATCCCCCTTTATCATCGAGTCCAGATGGGTATCATGTATTTTAAACACTACAACCATATCCAAAGGAACAAACCACTCCAAAATAAACTCACATAGAGGATCTAGCTCCTCTCTGGTGAGTCGATAGCGATCTTTACTAAGATCCTCAACGGTAATCGTATAGACCACTCTAGCAATAACGATCTCACTCCAGTCATTATCATGATAACTATCTATATCCATCTTCACCTCCAGATCCAGCAACATAGATAGAAGATCGCGAATCAACCCCATATCACCCTTTATTCTATCTCGCAACAGCAACAGAGGCGCCATATCTCTTACATACTTACTCCTCTCACTCTTCAGATCGTAACGATAGATGTGTTTGAGTAGATACTCCACACGCTGCTCATACATCATTGCGAGAAAGGACTCATTACCTATACTACGCCGAAAATAGAATGAATCAACAGGTTTAAATATCTCCGTCAACTGTCGTATGCTGCGCCGTTCATTCTCTCGCTGTTCAGCATCACTACCATTACTTCGCTCATTAGAGATCATCCCTGACGGTAGAAGTTTAAGGTAACTAGAGCGCGCAAGTGAAAGTTGGTGACTCTTCTCATCTAACGAGATCAGATCCTCCTGATAGTTACGATAGAATAGACCTAGATTCTCAACGATCCACTCCTCTCCCAACTCGGGATAGAGATAGTTCAACAGAACCTCAGCCCTTATATTTGAAAACTCTACTTCGTACTCCATAGCTACTCCATATTATACTCATCACCCCTCAACTCAACATATCGCCGCCCCTCACGACAATCAATCTGCACAATATCCCACGCTGGTATACCAACTTGAGAGAGTGTTAAATCCCTAAATATCTCCTCACGCCCAACCGTTCGATGCTCACACTGATAGAGCTGTGTCATCTCTACCCTAGCCATCCCCAACTCGCGAGTGAGATAATCTGCCACCTCAAAGTTTGGACGCATAACCTCAATGCTCTCACCACTACCCTCTCGATAAACCACACTCTCGACAAATGTTCGATCACTAAGAACGATCTTCGCACTCTCCATACCCAGACTACTCTCCATATAGTCCAGAAAATCCCCCACCAAGGTATTACAACCCATTGGGGTCTGAACAATATCCTCCCACAGTTCATGTAGAGGACACTCATCATGATACTCCTTAAACTCCACCACCTTTGAACTAAGATGCTCACCCTCCCAGTAGAACATCTTCCCACACAGTGATGTCATTCGTCCACTATCAAGATGCTCACGATGCAGCAACTTCATCGCCTCCTGCACCTGAACAGCTCCAATTATCGAGGCTACAACGGGTGTTGTTGCCACTCGTCCACGCATCTCATTCTCACGAACAACCACTGAACAGGACAATCTGCGCGCCATCTCCCGTAATCCGCTCTCACCAAGGTTACATCCGTAACAATTCTCACCCAACCTAAAGACCCTAGCGGTACCTTCGAGACCATCTATCCCACCATCAACCCAATCTACGCCGACACGAAAAGCCAACCTACAGAGCGAGTAACGAGCATATCGGCTATCGACACATGAGATAATAACATCCATACTACGTATAAGACCCAACCCCACATTATATGATATATCACCACATATTGTCTCAATCTCTACCTTCGGGTTAATATTCCTCAACCTCTGAGCAGCAACCTCCACCTTACTCCGCCTCTGTGCTGCATCCTCCTCACGAAAGAGAACAGACCGACAAAGGTTACTCGTCTCAACATGATCGAAATCAACAATCACGATACTCTCAACACCAAACAGAACCAGATTCTTCAGGACCTCATTGCCCAAAGCACCAGCCCCAACAACCATCACTCGTGCCGAAGCCACCCTTTCGCGACTAAACCACGAGAGACGCGAAAAGTTCTCTTCGCCCCAATACTCCACCTCAATCATCGTCTCTGATCCTTCTCCACATAGGTGAAGGTACTCTTACCTATCTGGAACGAACTCATATCATATAATCTATACCGACGACCAACAACACACTTAGAGCCATTAAATAACATCTCCTCATGTGCAACGACATATAATCCATACCGCCTACTCTCTATCGTTGCATGAGTTGCGGAGATCTCTGCCGAGAGATCCCAATCGAGATGAATCTCACAATCACGAGAGCGACCAATATTAACATGGTCATAGTTCTTAGCCGAACTAAACCACTTAAAGATAGCTATCTCAGTACTCTTAACAGCTCCAGAGACACGAAGGAAATAGCGACGTGAAGCTGGTACAACATGGCAGAAAGTGATGGCAAAGCCGACACAATAGGCACAGTTAAATAGAAGCTGAATATACTCACTAAAGAGTCCCTTACGCTCAGGCAGATCGACCAATAGAACCAACACCATAGCTATAAATAGAGTTAACCCAACACCCTTGACAACCCTTAACCATCCAACCTTAGTACCGAGAGATGAGAATATCGAGAGAGAGAGACTCAAAAGCAGCATCAAGAGTGTTATTACAAAGATTCCATCATTGGGGACATCGATAGGAGTGGTAATAATTCCATAGATAAAGAATACAAACATACCACTAAGTCCACACCCCAAAGCCAACAACAAACGACTAACGATACGTCTAAATAGAGGCTGTCCACCAGAGGACATCATACCCAAGAACAGACTCAACCAGAAGCAAAGCAGAAAGCCGTAGATATAGAGATAGCGAGTTGAAGCAGCCTCATAGTAGAGATGCACATCCAGAAAATCGGACTCATTAACCAATACAATTGTGGAGTTAAAGAGTGAATCAACAACTCGACAGATAATATTTTGATCGCTAACATTGAGGAGGACAAAGCTACTCCAAACAATAAAAGCAACGATCAATGAACCAACCACCCACCACATCTGATAGGGTGCATTATTTTTATCAAAGATATTATATCGATTATAATAGAACGACCCCTCAGTACACTTATCGCCATACTCCGTACACTTATACCCATTCTCCTCCCAGCAATCAAGGTGGGTCGTATGTCTACACTTAACCACCACTCGATCACCAGCCTTAAACCTATCTCGACAGAAGTGACACTCCTCCCCAACGATAGTCTCATTATAGACCATCGGCTTATCACTAAAGGTGATAATATAGCGACGCTTGAAGATCAAAAAGCGAATATATGGGTAGATAACCTGTAGTATAATATAGATAGTTGCTATCGCCAATAACAGATAGAGTAGACCAATAGATACAACGACCCAGTCGGGTTTCATCCCTATTATTATTGGATCGACCCATAGACCTATTGAGTAGTTAAAGGTGCTATGAACATATGACTTACCATCGACATAGAAATCCAAAATCAACTCATTAGACTCACCGAGATAGATCTTTCCAAATGGATTCTCAAACCTCAACCTATACTCGATACGCTCTAAATTCTCAACTCTCTCTGATATTGGTTCAAAGAGATCTTCATAGACATAGTTGTCGAAATAGTGACCACCAGTCATGCTACATAGACTCTGCAACCTCATCTTTGTTGCCTGATAGAGTAGATCCTGAGAGAGTGAATCGGATTTATTAAAGTTGATATAGTGTATTGGAAACTGTGCATTATCATCACTCTTATCCTCAGCCGCCGCCTTTATACCCAGTTCATACAGCTCCTGCTGCAACTCATAGTGGTCTGGATCGATTGGGACTCCGCCACTATATAAATCCCCATCAGAGAGGACAAACATCACCTTCTTACTATTTGGGATCTCAGCCCAACTCTTCATTCCAAGGTAATGTTTACTGTCATTCTGCATGCGGTCATTCACCTCCACAATATCTCGCAACAAATAGTTCTGCTCACCCTTCGAGACAAAGTTATTATCAAGAACATATTTACTAACTAGATACTGATTCGACAGCTCTCCTCCGCCAGAAAAGACAACATGTAGATTGTCATTATTTGTCACTCGATCGAGTTTAATCACCAAGTCTCGCTGAGTATCTACCAACTCCTGAGGCAGCGACAGATCGACAACAACCATAGAGTGTATATTGTCGAAATCGTGGTTATATACCTCCTCACTCTTAACCAAGATAGGTAATAATTTGCGCTCCTCATACCCATCATTGCGCTTCATCTTCTCGCTCACAGTGATAGAGTCGACAAATATATCATATATAAACATCGTCCTACTCAGTGAATCTGAAAAAACTATATCTACATCTATATATTGATAATTATCACTAAAGTCGAACTTTACGCACCGAATAGCATCACTACTTCGCTCCACAACAACGCCATCGATCTGGTCGCTATCTTCGTTGCTATCTCCGAATAGTGTCGCATGGTCGTAGAGCAGAAATAGAGCAACTATTCCCGCTATTAAAAAGCCCAATATCTTCTTTATTCCACCCTTCATTACTAGTATTATATAGTAGGATACTGCTTATCTCCACCCTTCATCATCTTATCCATAACTTTAGCACTCTCGCGCAACTTCTTCGCTGCGGCAATCTTTGTTTGAACCATATTGATAAACATCAACACCATAACCACTGCCGCCAATCCATAGAGATAGTCCTTAGCACGGTCAAATAGCGATTGGTACTCTGTCGTCTTTATCCTCTCCGAGCAGACCAAGATCTTTGCATACAAAGAGTCCGCCTCCACCTTTTGCGGCGGATCACCAAACTCACTACATACAGTACCTATCGTAGCATAGCTGCTCTGAACTTGACCAAACAACATCTCCTCATTAGCCTTCAATGCGCTCAGCTTATCTGCTAATTTATCACTCAGAGAGTATGTTAAAGCATCCTTCTGCATCTGCTCATATTCACCCGCACTCCTCTGTAAATTGGCAAACTCCTTATCAAAACTCTTCTGTGAGTCCAACAACTTCGATCTACTATCAAGGCTATCAGTAAGGGTCTGATTTCGAGTATTGTACAACAACACACTACTCATCAAATCATCATCCGTAGCAACCATACTCTCCACCTTTTGGTAGTATAGTTTCCACTTCAGATCAACCTTCCACAGCTCATTGCGCAGCTCAACAATCTTGGTGCTATCAGCCTGTTCAACCTGACTAATCATGCTATCCAACGACTCGGTATACCGTAGTATCTCTATACTCACATCAAGCAGGGTTGGCTGCGACTGGTCGGCTGCTGTGGGTTCAGTTGATTGGGCAATAGCCCACATCGAACTAACCACCAATAAAACAGCTATCGCCCAGCGATATATATTACCACCTGCAAAGTTCATCACTTCGACGTTATTTTATAGTAGGTACTTTCAGCTCTATAGAAAATATTTATAGCCTCTCTACCCTCTCGTGTAACAACCTCACTCTGGTTGATATGATCGTTTACCTCTCTAATCACCTGACTGCACCAATTTTTCGCATCATCCCTCTCAGCACTATCTCGCGAGAACTGAATTGTAGCCATATAACCATCGATCTTCTGAGTCTGACTCATCAAATATTTAGCATCCACAACATTTGACCTCTTTGTCACCTCCAACTTCATATTTGCCAATGAATCGACATATTTATTATATCCATCATTGATCTCATTGATCTGGTTACATAGATCGACACTATCATTGCGCACATAGCTCTTCACCGACAAATCCTTCATCTTCTCAAACATCTCCTGCTTCTCCTTTGTATTGGCAACCAGAGCATCATCTCTAACCACCTTCAGCGACTCCAGAGCCGTGCGCACCGCCTCACTACGGCTACGCGCAAGTTCAATATCCGCTTCACGTCCAAGACATTGATCTCGCACAATATTGACTCTATACCCCCTATTTATATCTCTATATGCAACTAAATTATACTTTCTCTTTCCACTCTTCTTCTCACTCTTCAGCTCCATTATTATCAATCCTCCCAGATCAACGCGTACCGTATCTGCGGGTGATGACAGGGTATAATCGACCTGCTCGATATTATTATTTATCGTTATCGGCAGCTCCACCGGCTCAGCCCCCTGTGTAGCAATTGTCCTTTGCATTATTAGCTTCCCCTTTGATGCCAGACTATTTTTAACCGTACTCTTAAATCCACTTGATATTTTGTATGTAACCTTTTTGTCACTCTCCGTAGCAAATGGCAGCTTACTTGGTTTGAGCTTACCCATACTCACAGCATGCCCATAGGGCGTATCCTCCCACAGAGCAAAATGCTGGCTAGGCGAGATCAGCGACACCGAGAGCTGGTTAGCCCCCTGATTGTATATAAACTTAGCCATCACACCCCTCTCACCA
>JBCQTG010000005.1:0-49637 GCA_047178765.1 Rikenellaceae bacterium
TGCTGAGATGATCCACGATGTTCAGATCGAGGCTACCTTCCCCGATGGCACGAAGCTAGTAACAGTCCATGATCCAATAAGATAGAGAGCGAATATGATACCGGGAGAATATTTTATCAAGCAGGGCGATATAGCGCTCAACGAGGGGCGCGAGGTTAAGCGAGTAGAGATTGTTAACTGTGGCGATCGCCCTATTCAGGTGGGTTCACATATCCATCTGTTTGAGATTAATCGGGCGCTACTCTTCGATCGTGAGCTAGCATTTGGAATGAGGCTCAATATCCCCGCTGGCACAGCCGTAAGGTTTGAGGCGGGGGAGAGCAAGGTGGTTGAGATAACCACCTTGGGCGGTGAGCGTAGGGTTATAGGTGTGAACAACCTCACCAACTCAACGACTCTCACTACGGCTGATCGCGAAGCGGCGATGAGCAGACTTAAGATGGATGGTTTTAAAACTAAAGGGGAGTAGAGGATATGAGTTTGAAGGTTAGTCGCGAGAGATACGCAAATTTATATGGTCCAACAGCCGGAGATAAGATCCGCTTAGGCGATACCGATCTCATTATTGAGATTGAGAGGGATTACGCTACCTATGGAGATGAGGTGAAGTTTGGCGGTGGAAAGACCGTGCGCGAGAGCATGGGTCAGAATAGTAGCGCTGTTCGTGATGATGGTGTGTTGGATCTCTGTATTACGGGGGCAATAATTATCGATTACTGGGGTATTGTTAAGGCGGATGTTGGTATTCGTGATGGCAAGATTGTGGCGATAGGTAAGGCTGGTAACCCCGATATTATGGATGGTGTGACGCCGGGTATGGTGATTGGAGCATCTACGGAGCTGCATGGCGGTAATGGTTATATCCTAACTGCGGGTGGAATAGATTCTCACATCCACTTTATCTGCCCTCAGCAGGTGGAGACCGCTATTGCGGGGGGTGTGACAACGATGATCGGTGGAGGTACGGGTCCTAATGATGGTACAAATGCAACAACGATCACCCCCGGAGCGTGGAATATCCGCAGGATGTTGGAGTCGGCTGATGAGTACCCCATTAACTTAGCCTTCTTGGGTAAGGGAAACTGTGCCACCCTTCGTCCGATAGAGGAGCAGGTCGAGGCGGGTGCTGCGGGGTTGAAGATCCACGAGGATTGGGGTTCTACGCCGGCGGTTATTGATGCATCGTTGCAGGTCGCTGATAGGTATGATGTTCAGGTCGCTATACATACAGATACACTTAATGAGGCGGGGTTTCTTGAGGATACTATAGCCGCTATAGATGGTCGAGTGATCCACACCTACCACACCGAGGGTGCTGGTGGTGGACATGCACCCGATATTATCCGTGCAGCGATGTATCCAAATGTTCTCCCTGCATCGACAAACCCTACACGACCATTTACAAAAAATACAGTTGATGAGCATCTTGATATGTTGATGGTGTGTCATCACCTGAGCAAGAGTATTCCAGAGGATGTTGCATTTGCCGACTCTCGTATTCGCCCCGAGACTATCGCGGCGGAGGATATTCTACACGATATGGGTGTCTTTTCTATTATGAGTTCCGACTCACAGGCTATGGGTCGTGTGGGTGAGGTGGTCACCCGCACATGGCAGACCGCGAGCAAGATGAAGTCTCAGAGGGGCTATCTGGCAGAGGATGAGGCGAATGAGAATGATAACTTCAGAGTGAAGAGATATGTCGCGAAGTACACCATTAACCCCGCGATAGCGCATGGTATCTCGGAGTATATAGGCTCTGTTGAGGTTGGTAAGATGGCTGATTTGGTTCTGTGGAGACCGGCACTCTTTGGTGCTAAGCCTGAGATGATTATTAAGGGTGGCTTTGTCTCTTATGCTAAGATGGGCGATGCAAACGCCTCTATTCCAACCCCTCAGCCGGTGATCTATCGCCCGATGTTCGGAGCCTTTGGAGGCGCTGTAGCCTCGACATGTGCTACATTTGTGTCGCAGGTGTCGTTAGATATGAATATTGTTCAGGGGTATGGACTTAAGAAGATGTTACTCCCTGTGAAGGGGTGTCGCAATATCGGTAAAGCTGATATGATCCACAATGATGCGACACCAAATATCGAGGTGAACCCAGAGAACTACAAGGTGTTGGTCGATGGGGTACATATCACCTGTGAGGCTGCGGAGGTACTACCTCTAGCGCAACGCTATTTTATGTTTTAAGATCTATAGATTATGTTGATAAATAGGATTGTCGCTCACCATACTGAGCTGGATCTCGATGGATGTAAGGTCGATTACCTTCCGTTGGAGTGGTATGAACTAAGTAAGCGTGTTCAGCGCAAAACAACCACATCGGGCAGAGAGGTTGCATTGAAATTTATGGGTGAGAATGTCGCTTTAAAGGAGGGGGATATACTCTACTACTCACCCGAGGAGGGGGATGCTATTATGGTTGAGATAATACCCGTTAAGAGTATTGTAATCACCCCAACAACGATGTTGGAGATGGCGACAGTATGTTATGAGATAGGGAATAAACACATGCCTCTATTCATTGATGGCGCTGATATTCTACTCCCTTATGAGGCTCCAATGTTCAAGTGGGTCGAGAGTGCGGGTTTTAACCCAACAGAGCAGTATCGTAAACTATCTCAACGACTTAAGAGTAGTGGCGGTAGTCATCACCACTCTCATGGTGAGCATCATCACCACGATAATCTATTTACAAAGGTGGTTAATTTTGCCACAAAAAAGGGTTAGTAGAGGATAATGAGGCTCGATCTGCTAACTACACTTCTCCATCTCAGTGACCCTACACTTCCTATAGGTGGTTATGCCCACTCCTGTGGGCTGGAGAGTTATGTACAGCGAGGAGTGGTGTGTGATGAGGCGACGGCAAAGGAGTTTATTCGCAACTCACTGCACTACAACGCTAAGTTTAACGACGCTATATACCTAAGGCTGGCGTGGGAGAGTGGAGCTGATATAACAGCACTTAGGAGACTAGATGAGGAGTGCAGAGCAACAAAATCACCACGCGAAATTCGCCAAGCCTCGGAGAAGCTAGGTGTTCGATTGTTAAAGATCTTTAGTCGAAAGATCTCACTTAAAGATCTCTCTGGAGTCTCAAACTACGCTGTGATTTATGGTGCAGTAGCTTACCGCATGGGACTCTCTCTTGAAGATACTCTGCTCTCGTTCTATTATAATACGATGGTGTGTATGGTGACCAATGCGGTGAAGTTAATCCCTCTGGGGCAGCTCGCGGGTCAAGATATACTCTTTGAGTTGGAGCAGGAGTTGGAGCAGTTGACGCAAGAGACAGTTGCGCTGGATAGGGAGATGCGCGGTGTGTGTGCTGTGGGTTTTGATATTGGAGCAATGCAGCACGAACGGTTATATTCAAGGTTATATATGTCATAAATAGAGGATGAGAAATTATATTAAAATAGGTGTGGCTGGTCCTGTAGGTTCGGGAAAGACAGCCCTTTTGGAGCGTTTGACGCGCCGCATTAGCGGTGAGTATAGTGTAGGTGTTATCACCAACGATATATATACAAAGGAGGATGCAGAGTTCCTAACAAAGAATAGCACACTCCCCGCCGATAGGATCATCGGTGTAGAGACGGGAGGGTGTCCACATACTGCAATCAGAGAGGATGCCAGCATGAATCTGGAGGCTGTAGAGGAGATGGTGGAGCGCTTCCCCGATATTGATATTGTCTTTATCGAGAGTGGCGGAGATAATCTATCAGCAACCTTTAGCCCCGATCTAGTTGATGTGAGTATATTTGTTATCGATGTGTCGGAGGGTGAGAAGATCCCACGTAAGGGGGGACCCGGAATTACGCGCTCTGATCTGCTGCTGATAAATAAGATTGACCTCGCTCCATATGTTGGTGCGAGTCTAGAGGTTATGGAGCAGGATTCACGCCGTATGCGTGGTGGTAAGCCCTTTGTATTCTCTAACCTCAAGAGTGATGAGGGTCTCGATGCCGTTGTTGGTTGGATCAAGCGGTATGCGCTTTTGGAGGAGGTGGCAGAACCCGAGCTGAAGAGGTAGTTGATGGAGGCTCAAATTAAGTTAGTTGTAACCCAGAGAGAGGGGCGGTCATATATCCGCTCACTATACACGACACCCCCATTTCGCGTGGTCTCTGTGGGGCAGCTGGCACATGACGGAGCAGCCTATCTGATGCAGATGTCAACATCTCCCGGGGTGCTGAGTGGCGATAGGTACAATATTAATGTCGAGGTTGAGCAGGGTGCGCGATTACAACTAAAGAGCCAATCCTACCAGAGGATATATGATATGGATGGAGAGGTGAGGCAGCAGATGGTGGTTAAGATAGGGGATAATGCCCACTTCTCACAGGTCGCCCACCCCATTGTACCCCATCGTAATTCAGCCTATTTCGCCTCTACGCATGTCGAGATGGGTGAGAATAGCTCATTTGTTCAGAGCGAGATAATAACCTGCGGACGTCTACACCATGGCGAGCAGTTTGAGTTTCGACTCTTCTCCAATAGTATTGAGGTATATCATAAAGGGCGGTTACGACTCAAGGATCGGGTGTGGCTAGCGCCTAATAGCCTCCCTCTGCGAGAGATTGGACTGCTGGAGGGGTATACACATCAAGCAACACTGATCTATCAAACGACACAACCAGATGTCGATATAAAGGCTCTGATCGACTCGATATATGAGCAGCTATCGCCAATTAAAAGTGTCTCAGTTGGCATATCAGAGAGTTATAACAGAGGCTTCGTAGTGCGCCTATTGGGAGGTGGAGGAGAGGAGCTTTTTGAGATACTCCTCTCTCTTCAAAATATCTTGTGGCAGATTAGCCGCTAACTCGATGTGCTAATCTTATAATCTGAGGTTTATAGTATCTGAACCTCGCCACTTGCAAGGTCATATATTGCGGGGACAATAATTACCCTATTCTCCTCGATCATCCTCTTTATGAATGGACGCTCGGTATATAGCTTTGTTTGGTTGAGGACATTCTCCTTCACCGCTGCATCGACATTGCAGTTTGTTCCACGGTGGCTCTCTAGAGTCTTTGCGATCATCTCAACCATATCGCCCACCTCCTCATCGTTATTGATATGGTGATGCTCATGACCCATCTGTGTTACAGCTGTTATTGCACCACAATTTGTATGTCCAAGGAAGAAGATCACCTTCACCTCAAGGTGGTTCAATGCATAGTCAACACTACCCAAAGAGAGGTGGTCGAGGATGGTATTTCCCGCTGTGCGAACAACAAAAATATCTCCAAAACCCTCATCAAAGAGTAGCTCAACAGGCACACGTGAGTCTGAGCAGGCAACAACAGCTGCATAGGGGTGTTGTCCCGAGTTAAGGTCGCGCACATAGTTGAGGTTACGATGCTGAGGCTCAGCATGCCCCTCAACAAAGCGTCTATTTCCCGCCATCATAAAGTCTAACACCTCTTGTGGGGTGCTACTATCGGTCAGCTCTAGCTGATCTCCGCTCTGTGTGAATAGTCCACAGGCTGTAACCGCAACGGCGGTTAAAAGTGTAAAGATTATCTTTTTCATATTAATTAGAATGAGTTAAGGGGAGCTTTTACACTCCCCTATCTATTAACTATATCCTCTGTTATCATCCTCTCCTTAGTCGCGTCGACCCATCATTATCATAATGTAGTAGAGGAGTGTTGCCACAGCCGAGATGGCAGCAACGAGATATGTGCGAGCAGCCCAAGTGAGAGCCTCGTCAGCCTGCTTAAGCTCTACTCCATGAGCTGTGCCGCTACTCTCCATCCACCTTAATGCACGTGAAGAGGCGTTATACTCTACGGGTAGTGTGATGATAGAGAAGAGCGCCGACATAGCGATCATGCCGATACCGATCCACATTACCACCTCACCAACACCGCTAGAGATCATCAACATTCCAGCGATGATTACCCATGTTGCAAAGCGGCTAGAGAAGCTAACCACCGGAACAAGCTGTGAGCGCATAACCAATGGCTTATACGCCTGAGCATGTTGAAGAGCATGTCCACACTCGTGACACGCCACGGCAATAGCCGAGACGCTACGGCTAGCATAGACTGAATCGCTCAGATTAACGGTCTTATTTCGAGGGTCATAGTGGTCGGTAAGGTGTCCCGCAACGCTAATCACCCTCACATCATTGATACCATTATCGCGCAACATCTTCTCCGCAGCCTCGCGACCGCTCATGCCGTTTGGCGATGGAACCTCAGAGTATTTACTAAATACCGATTTGAGTCTCATCTGCACGATAAAACCGACAACGGCAATGACGATCATCAACATAAATGCGCTTGAAGAGGTGAGTGCATGCATGCCTCCACCCTCTACCGCATCGTATCCGTACTGTAAGAACTCCATATGACTAAGCCTCTGCCTCCATCTCTGGATCGTGAACCAATATACGTCCGCAGTACTCGCAAGCGATAATCTTCTTACCCTGCTTGATCTCCACCTGACGCTGAGGTGGGATACGGTTAAAGCAGCCGCCACAAGCATTACGGCATAGTGTAACTACAGCCAATCCGTTGCGTACATTGCCGCGGATACGTGTATATGCCGCTAGCAGACGCTCGTCGATACGCAACTTCTGCTCCTCGCCCTTTGCATTTAGCTCCTTGATCTGATCCTCAGTAGCAGCCTCAATTGAACTCAACTCCGTGCGCTTACTATCTAGCTCAGCCTCAACATCAGTAACTGTGACCCTTGTAGCCTCAAGCTGAACACTCTTCTGATCGATAGATACCTTATACTCACGCAATCTCTTCTCAGACAACTCAATCTCTAGCTCCTGATACTCAATCTCTTTATTGATCGAATCCCACTCGCGGTTGTTACGCACCTCACCATGCTGCTCCTTATATTTGGTAATCAACATATTTGACTCGTCAATCTCGCGTCTGCGCTGCAATGTTAGGGTCTCAAACTGAGTGATCTCCGCCTCGATAGAGTCTAATCGTGTGTTAACACCCACTAAGCGATCCTCAAGGTCGGTAACCTCTAGTGGAAGCTCGCCCTTGATTTTATTGATCTCATCGATCTGAGAATCTATCTTCTGAAGCTCGTAGAGAGCGATAATCTTCTCTTGAATAGAGTAGTCAACCTCGTTTGCCTTCTTTTGTGCCATAATTTTATATCTCTGGATTACTTGAATGTTTTATAATTTACAGGGTTCAGCCCCTGCTCACTTTTATAGAGGGCAAAGGTAAACATTTTTTTTGATAAAATAGTATAAAGTAGATCAATTGCGCAATATTCACTCTCAAAATGCCCAATATCGGCAATGGTCACACGCCCCTGAGCCTCTAGGAAGTTGTTATACTTAAAATCAGCTGCCATATATAGGTCGCACCCTGAGGCATAGACATCCTCGATTAGCGACGCCCCAGAGCCTGAACTCACAGCCACGCGGCTGATAACGGGGTTGATAACCTCGCTATATCTAACCATCTTAAGCGATAGCTTATCAGCCACCAGCGCCATAAATTTATCGAACTCCATTGGGCTACTTAGCTCACCCACAACACCAAATCCAGCCCCCGCCTCACCATTGGTGACGCTCAACACTCTGCCCCCCTCAATGCCAAACATCTCGGCTAGGATCCAGCTTAACCCTCCGGGTGTGCTATCGAGATTAGTGTGTGCAGCGTAGATTACCAGATTGTGGCGTATAGCACGCTCAACGCACCTCTCCACTACCCCCACGGAGTTGAATCGTCGCAGTGGTGTGAAGATTATCGGGTGGTGGCATATAACCATATCCACACCCCTCTCCAGCGCCTCGTCAATCACACTCTCGGTGAGGTCGACAGCGATAATTGCTCCATTAACCTCTTGGCTATCGCAACCCACCAGCAGCCCCGAATTGTCGAAGCTCGACTGTAGATTTAGTGGTGCAAACTCCTCGATCGCTGCTGTTATCTCCTTAACTGTCACCATCGCTAATTGTTTGGTTTCATCTCAATATCACACGCTGCACAGCTGGTGTGACACCCCGCTGTAGGCTCGTAGCACTTCACATGCTGCTCATCAATTCGCGACTCCTGAACAGCGCACTTAATACCCAACTTACGCATATCTTTGTTTGTCGAGATCTCGCTGTCGATGAAGTGACCCTTGACGATAAGGGTGATCGATAACCCCAAAACAAAGAGTCCAACAGCGCCTATTGAGACCCCTAAAACTATTAACCAACTCTCCATATCTTTGTTATTATTTAATTTCTTGTTATGTGGGTTCTTTGAACCCATCGCCCTCAAAGCGATTTTTTTTTGAAAAATCGCTTTTATTGAGTGAGGGCGATCGCCTAGGGCTGCCCTGCGCGGGCGGCGGCGGGGTGCTTCCCCGCTAAGCTAGAGAAACTTTGTTTCTCTTTTTTGCAGTTGCAACTTGCTACAACCATTTAGCCCTCTCCCCCTGCTAACTATTTACGTATAATATAATCGATAAATTTTGTTTGCTCAGACCAATTTTATATCTTTGTGCAAAGTTAGTGATTATTAATTAAAAACAAAAGGATATGCGCATAGTTATCGCAGGTGCAGGCGAAACAGGTGGTCACCTAGCTAAAATGCTCAGCGGAACAGGTCACGATATTACCGTGATCGACATCAACGCCTCGGTATTGGCAAATGTCGCCTCGTTAGCCGATGTCATAACTGTTGAGGGTGACTGTACAGAGTTTGCCACTCTGCGCCGCGCAATGGTGCGTAAGAGCGACCTGTTTATAGCTGTCTTGGCACGCGAGAATGATAATATCGTCTCTGCGGTCCTTGCAAAGCAGCTCGGGGTGAAGAAGGCGATCACTAGGGTCGATAACAACGAGTATCTCGAACCAAATAATAAGGAGATCTTTATCAATATGGGTATTGACTACCTGTTCTATCCAGAGATGGATGCAGCGGGGGAGGTGGTCAATCTCCTTGGTCACACCGCAACAACCGAGTATGTCGACTTCTCGGGTGGTAAGTTGGCACTGGTAGTCTTTAAGCTCGAACCAAACTCAGAACTTGTAGGGCGAGAGTTGAGGGGGTTCAAAGAGGAGGAGACTCAGCTCGACTACCGTACAGTGGCGATAGCGCGTGATGGAAAGACAATCATTCCGCGTAGTGATGAGAGCTTTCATGCGGGTGATCTTATCTATGTCATCACACGCAAGGAGACGATCCATGATGTGATGGAGTTCTCGGGGCAGCAGAATGTAGAGATAAAGAATATGATGGTGCTTGGTGGGTCTCGAATTGGAATAAGGGTGGCGCAGCTGATGCAGGAGTATACCAATATCAAACTCATCGACTACAATAAGGAGAAGGCATATAAGCTCATTGAGCAGCTAGACAAGACGCTGATTATCAGCGTTGACGGACGAAATACGGAGGCGATGCTTGAGGAGGGTATATCCAATATGGATGCCTTTTTGGCAGTAACTGGACGCAGCGAGACAAATATCCTCGCGGCGATGTTGGCTAAGCGAATGGGGGTGAAGAAGGTGATTGCTGAGGTTGAGAATCTCAACTATATAGGATTGGCAGAGAGTATGGGTATCGATACGATCATCAATAAAAAGCTGGTTACGGCGTCAAATATCTTCCGATTCACAATGTCGACCGATGTGCAGGCGATCAAGTGCCTCAATGGTAGCGAGGCGGAGGTGTTGGAGTTTATCGTTAAACCAAACTCACCTGCGACAAAGTATGCCGTGAAGGATCTCGACCTGCCCGATGATGTGATTGTTGGGGGTATTGTTCGTGGTGATAGGGTCTCTATCGCCACAGGTGACTCGCTAATGAATGCCTATGATAGGGTTGTGATATTCTCTATGCCCTCATCGATCAGTAAGATTGGATATTACTTCAACTAAAACAACCAAATATGAAACGATTACTACTATTAACACTAGCGCTCTTCAGCCTATGCGTTGCAGAGGCGAGGATCTACGACATCGCTGAGCTAGGGGCAAAGAACGATGGGGTGACAAACAATACTCAGATAATCCAACAGGCAATAGATAATTGCAGCGCTGCGGGAGGTGGAACGGTTCTGCTCACTGGCGGAGGGAGCTATATGTGTGGAACGATCTACCTCAAGAGCTTTGTCACTATACAGGTCGATAATGGAACAACTCTTCTCGCTAGCCCCAACATCAAGGACTACGGCACCGACACACACAAGATAATGTATATCGATGAGACGAGTAAGGATAGATGCTTCATCTATGCCGATGGGGCTGAGTCGATAGCTCTGGTGGGTCACGGAACGATCAATGGGAACGGCTCAGAGAAGAATTTTTCGCGAAAGGGTTATCGTCCACTCTTGATGCGTCTCAAAGATTGCGATAAGATTACAATCACCGACTTGACACTTCGCGACCCTGCGGCGTGGACAACTGCTTTCTTGTACTGCAACGACATATCAATCAGAGGAATACGTATTAGTAGCCGTGTAAACTTCAATGGCGATGGTCTCGACTTCGATGGCTGTACTAATGTGCGTGTTAGCGATAGCGACTTTGATAATAGCGACGACTGCATCTGTCTGCAGACCTCTCGTGATGATAAGCCGTGTCGCAATGTTGTTGTTACAAACTGTACATTCAAGACTAAGTGGGCGGGAATACGTATCGGTCTGCTCTCGCGAGGAGAGATCAGCTCTGTTACGGTTACTAACTGTACATTCAACGATATTGATGACTCAGGGTTGAAGATACAGCAGAATGAGGGTGGCTGCATGTCGGATATGGTATTTAGTAATCTGGTGATGAAGAATGTCCCACGACCAATCTTTATGACCTTCTGTAAGCAGCGCGCATGTGTCGATATGCCTAAGGAGCCACTCGATGAGCTGCAGTATATGAAGAGGTTCTCATTCACCAACTTTATTGTCAATAACGAGGAGCTGGATAAGAACTCGGTGATTATGATCTCGGGTATCCCCGGATATAGGATCGAGGATATATATATGAATAACATCTTCTTCAAGGTCTCAGGCGGTGGAACAAAGGAGGATGCCTCACGTAAAGATGTTCCCGAGTTTGTCGCACCAGCGATGAAGAGGTGGCCCGAGTTCTATGTCCTTGATGGTGCAGCACCAGCCTATGGACTCTACCTACGCCATATCGATGGTATCGACATTTCAGATGTTAAGATTGAACTTAGCGGCGATGATGCTCGACCAATGATGAAGTGTGACGATGTGTTGAATATGACAAAACGAAATATTGTCACAAAGAGAAAATAATGTATATAGCAATAGCCGGAAATATAGGGAGTGGAAAGACGACCCTAACGGAGATGTTGGGTCGCCACTACGAGGGTTCACAGTGCCACTATGAGACCCCCGACAACCCATATATCGATGACTTCTATGAGGATATGAACCGATGGGCATTTAACCTGCAGATCTACTTCCTTGCTGCTCGAATAGAGCAGACTAAGCAGGTGTTAGATCTTCGTGAATCCACATCAGGGCATATTATCCAAGACCGAACGATATATGAGGATGCGCGGATCTTTGCAGCCAATCTAGGTGAGATGGGGCTAATCACCTCACGTGATCTACAGACCTATATGAAGAGCTTCAACCTCTTCGCCAGCTTTATCCCCCGTCCCGATCTGCTGATCTACCTCTCGGCAAGTGTAGATAAGCTCAAAGAGCAGATCATCAAGAGGGGGCGTAGCTATGAGAGCAACATCGATGAGGAGTATCTTCATCGGCTCAACGACCGCTACAATGAGTGGATCGAGAGCTATGATGGTGAGGTGATACGTATAGATGTAGATAGTTGTAATTTTGAGGATAATGCAGATCTGTTTAAACAGATCTGCGAGCAGATAGATAGTAGAGACAATGGATAATAGAGTAGCGATACCCATACCCTTTATAGAGAGACTTCGAGAGCAGCGAGGAGCAGAGCTTGCAGAGTCGCTAATAGCCTCGTTGGATGGCACCACCCCCACATCGGTGAGAGTTAATCGCGACAAAGAGGGAGCGCGCGCACTCGATAGCTTCGAGAGTGAGGCTATTGGGTGGAGCATCGATGGATATTACCTCTCTGAGCGCCCTGCATTTATCTTCGAGAGTGCCTTTCACGCCGGGGCATACTATGTCCAAGAGGCTAGTTCACAATTTATCAGCCATATTCTCAACTCTAGTGATAAGAGTATGCGAGGTGCGATGATCCTCGACTGCTGTGCCGCCCCGGGGGGTAAGAGTACGCTCTATAGCTCAGCTGTAGGTCGCGAGGGTCTGGTTGTAGCCTCTGAGATCAACCGTTCACGTGCATCGGTGTTGGCGGATAATGTTCGACGCTGGGGGCTAGGGAATGTTGTGGTGGCTTGTTGTGACACCACCCACCACTCTGCGTTTGAGTCCTTTTATGATGTTGTGGCGGTCGATGCACCCTGCTCTGGCGAGGGGATGTTTCGCAAGTCGGATGTGGCTAGAGAGGAGTGGAGCGAGGATGGTGTGAAGGTGTGCGCTGAGCGACAGATGGATATATTGATGAATGTATGGGGTTCGCTGAATAGCGGAGGGGCGCTGATTTATAGCACATGCACATTTAATCGCGAGGAGAATGAGGAGGTGTTGGAGCGATTCATAGAGTGGTGCGATGAGGGTGAGATAGCGAGCTATGAGCAGATTGAGATTGACGAGCAGTGGGGGGTAGAGAGGTTTGATGTTGGAGCATTCCAGTGCTTCCGATTTATGCCCCATCGTAGCCGAGGCGAGGGGTTCTTCGTTGCTGTAGCGCGTAAGAGCTTCGATGTAAGCAGCCGACTACGCATGCCACGCAGCAGCAAGAGGGTCTTTGCCCCTATTGGCAAGGGTGATGTGAGAGAGTGTAGCCAGTGGGTCTGCAACCCTAAAGAGATCTCTTTTCTAGCTATAGGTGAGAGTATATATGGTTATTACAACGCTAAGCTGGAGCAGATCAAACGCCTATGTGAGTCGTTAAATGTGATCTACTCAGGTGTAGAGATCGGGGAGATAATAAAGGGTAAACTCAACCCTAGCCCAGCATTAGCGCACTTCGCAGATCTCAACAGAGAGAGGGTCTCGATAGCCACGCTCGATAGAGATAACATGCTAAGCTATCTGCGCAAGGAGAGTGTCGATGTTGCCCCCTTCACCGAGGGACTCAACCTAGTTGTCGATAGCCAAGGCTACGCAGTGGGATTTGCCAAGAGGATAGGAAATAGAGTAAACAACCGTTATCCCAACGAGTTACGAATAATCAAAGGGAGTTCACATAACTCTCCGAAATAGATATGAAGAGCAAGAAACTACTATATACAATGGGGGAGGTTGCAGCGATCTTCGACCTCTCCCCATCGCTCATTCGCCACTGGGAGTCACAATTTGAGCAGATCAAGCCACAGCGTAACAATAAGGGCAATAGGCTATTCAGCCCCTCAGATATTGAGGTTCTAAAGGTTATCTACCACCTTGTGCGTGAGCGGGGGATGACCCTTGAGGGTGCGAAACAGGCGCTGAGGGCAAACAAACTCACCAACGAGGCGGAGACTATATATGAGCGAGATATGCAGATCGTAGAGAGGCTACAGCGCCTACGAGGGTCGCTAGAGGAGTTGCGCTCAGTCGTTGAGAGGAGACCTCAACCACGCCGCCGAGCAAAGAGCAGCGAGGAGGGGGAGACCACCGGTGAGCTATTTGCATTCTACGAGCAGCGTCTATTTTAACCCCACCTCCCCTTGTAAAATCGTTTTACAGTCAAATGATACTATATTTGTGTATAATGAGACAAATATAGTACTCTACTCTCGACTTTTTTTGTTATCTTGCAAAAGAATTACCTAAATAAAATTACGACTATAATGAAAAGAGCTAAATTCACACTAGTATTGGCGACAGTATTAGCTATGGGATCGTGCGCACCTCAACAATCAAACTGCTGCGAGAGTGGCGAGTTAACAGAGACAAACGCCGCTCCAGATCTTAAGAGCAACTATCCCAAACTCAAAGAGAACCTGAGTTCAGCGATGAAGCGCAACTTGAAGTATGAGACGGAGTATCCGATGGAGAACGAACTCTACACAACATTTAAGTATACAGATCTTAAGGGTCACAACTACAATAGCCCCAACCTAAAGGGTTTTGACTACAACAACGGTGATGGAACAATATCGCGTCGTGACCCATCGAAGGTGATCTTCGAGAATGGCAAGTACTATGTGTGGTACACATATCGAGAGACCAAATGCCCACCTCTAAAGGGTGCTGATGTCACACCAGAAATACCAGCCGTTGACTGGGATCTATCGGAGATCTGGTACTCAACAAGTACCGATGGCTTTACATGGGAGGAGCAGGGGGTAGCTGTTAAACGCGCACCTATGCCCGAACCGGGATCACGCTCAGTATCTACAGCCGACATATTGAAGTTCGAGGGTAAATACTACCTCTACTATCAGGCATTTGTCACCCCCGTTGGGAAGTGGGTCGAGGAGTGCCATGTATCTGTATCTGTTGCCGACAGCCCCGATGGACCATGGAGCAGACTTAAGGATAGGGTTGTTTCGAGAGGAGATGCTGGCGAGTGGGATGAGATGTTGATCCACGATCCATTCCCAATGGTTCATGATGGAAAGATCTATCTATACTACAAATCGGGGTATAACCACCGTGATGCTGGTGGATTGGCGATAGCTGATCGACCAGAGGGTCCATTCCGCAAATGTGAGAAGAACCCAGTGTTAAACTCTGGTCATGAGGTCTCGCTCTTCCCGTTTCGTGAGGGTGTAGCTGCGATAGTAATCAAGGCTGGAAATGAACACAACACTATTCAATACGCCCCCGACTGGGTAAACTTCGAGATTGCATCCTTTGTTAATATATTGCCAAATGCACCTGCCGGATTTATCAACGATGCTTTTACTGACACTAAGGATGGACGCGGTATCACATGGGGATTGTGCCACTTCCTAAACGTTGGAAAAGATCGCAACTACTCTATATTATCTCGTTTCGATTGTGATCTAAGTCTTGATGTTGATGATCGCGGAATGAAGGCTCAGACAGTCTTTATCCCTCGCGAAGTCTATATGGATCAAAAACTCAGCAAAGCGCAACTGGAGAGAATCAAACGACAAAACAACGCATTAACCGGTGAAAAATAAATATGAAAATGAGACTGAAACCTATTATCTTAAGCCTCGCTATGTGCGTTGGTACATCTGCACTGTATGCAGAGACCTATCCCTATCAAGATCAGTCGCTCTCACCTGAGGAGCGAGCAGCAGATTTGGTCTCTCGAATGACCCTCAAAGAGAAGGCGTCACAGATGGTCAATATGGCGGATGCTATCCCTCGCCTCGGCGTACCTAGCTATCGCTGGTGGGGAGAGTGTGGGCATGGTGTTGCCCGCTCGGGAAATGCAACAATGTTCCCCCAGAATATTGGTCTTGCAGCCACCTTCGATGAGGATCTTGTCGAGAGGATGACTAGCGCTATTGGCGATGAGGCGCGTATGCTCTACAAGCAGTCTCAGCTATATGGCAATGAGGGTAAATATACAACCCTATCGTTCTACTCTCCGAGTATAAATATCTACCGCGATCCACGTTGGGGTCGAGGACAGGAGACCTTTGGCGAGGATCCATACCTTACGGCTCGTCTGGGTGTAGCCTACATCAAGGGTCTACAGGGTGACGATCCAAAGTACCTAAAGGCGGCAGCCTGCGCTAAACACTTCGCTGCACATAGCGGACCAGAGGAGATTAAGTTTGGCTTTGGTGCGGCTGTAGAGTGGGAGGATCTCTATGAGACCTACCTACCTGCATTTAAGGCGGCGGTAAAGGAGAGCAATGTGGAGAGTGTCATGGGTGCCTATAGCATGATGAATGGTGAGCCGGGGGCATCGAGCCGATTCTTGATGACCGAGGTTCTGCGTGAAGCGTGGGGATTCAAGGGGTATACAACGTCTGATTGCGGAGCTATATCGAAGTTGGTCTCTGCCGGAAATACCGAGGATACAAATGGTGATGGTAGCCATAGAGTGGCAAAGACCCTCCCCGAGGCGTGTGCATTGGCAGTAAACAATGGGTTGAACCTAGAGTGTGGTGGGGTATTTAAGAACAATATCCCAAAGGCTGTAGAGCAGGGGTTCCTATCTGAGGAGATGCTCGACCAGCGCCTTGCTGAGCTTATGGCATCACGCTTTAGATTGGGTCTCTTTGATGATGAGGATAAAGTGCCATATAATAATGTCTCGCCCGAGATTGTAAACTCTAAGGAGCATATCGACCTCGCCTATGAGACTGCGGTTAAGTCATTGGTGTTGTTGGAGAATAAGAATAACCTCCTACCTCTAGGCAAGGATGTTAACTATATATATGTCACTGGTCCTCTGGGACATAGCTGTGACGCCTTGATTGGTAACTATTACGGAGCAAGCGATAAGATGACAACCTTCTATGAGGGTATATCGGGTCGCATGCCACTAGGAATGTCAACACAGTATCGCCCCGGAGTATTGATCGACTCAAAGGGGTATAACGACTGGACAGTACGTGAGGCACCAGAGGCAGATGTAGTTGTTGCATGTATTGGACTAACGAATATGTTCGAGGGCGAGGGTACAGATGCTATCGCCTCGCAGACAAAGGGTGATATGTTTGAGCTTCAGATCCCTGAGGCTCAGCTGGAGTTTGTTAAGACCATCCGTAAGAATATCGATGCAGGCACAAAGAACAACAACTGTAAATTGATTGTTGTCGTTGCCTCAGGAACACCTCTTATCTTGACCGAGCTAAAGGAGGTTGCCGATGCGATTATCTACGCTTGGTACCCCGGACAGGCGGGAGGATATGCCCTAGCCGATGTGCTATTCGGAAGGGTGTCACCATCAGGACGCGCACCGATGACCTTTGTTAAGAGCCTAGAGCAGCTCCCTAGCTTTGTCGACTATGAGATGACCGGACGCACATATAAGTATATGACCGAGGAGCCACTATACCCATTTGGATATGGTCTCTCTTATGCCAAATTCGCATACTCAAACCTCAATGCGCCAAAGAGCGTTAAGGCGGATGAGGTGGCTACAATCACTGTTGAGGTGGAGAACACCAGCGACATCGAGGCGGATGAGATTGTTCAGCTCTATGTCTCAACTAAGGATGCCGGAGTGGGTAAGACCCCACTACGCCGATTGGCTGATTTCCAGCGAGTATCGCTAAAGCCAAATGAGAAGAGGGTGGTTACCCTAGAGGTAGACCCAACATCAATCTCTCTACTCAAGGGTAATAAACAACGTGTCGTAGAGAGTGGTGAGATTAAATTCTCTGTCGGTGGAGGTCAGGCAAATGCAATGACTGATGCCTATCTAGAGGGGGCGTATAGTGTCAAAGGAAGAGCTAACCTTGAGCTATAGCGGAGTGCGTTAAGCAAAACGAAATATCTCGCAAGGTCTTTGGTAGATCTTGCGAGATATTTCGTTTAATGTCACTCTAATGGTAGTGCTTGATGACGCTCTAAAACCCTCGACTACTCACCGAGAGCAGTACGGATCTGCTCAACGCAATCGAGGCGCTCCCAGCCGAAGAACTCCACCTCTCGCTCACACCACACTCCATTCTCGCATACCTTAACCGCTTTGGTGTATGGACGGTTACCGAAGTGTCCGTAAGATGCTGTAGCCTCGAAGATTGGATTTTTGAGTCCATATCTCTTGACTATTGCTGATGGGCGGAGATCGAAGAGTTTAGATATACGCTCAGCTATCTCGCCATCGTTGATTGAGAGCTTTGATGTGCCATAGGTATTGACATATATCGATAGAGGCTGAGCCACTCCGATGGCGTAGCTTAGCTGCACTAGCACCTCCTCTGCAACACCCGCCGCAACGATATTCTTAGCGATATGGCGCGCTGCATAGGCTGCTGAGCGGTCAACTTTTGATGAGTCCTTGCCTGAGAATGCTCCACCGCCATGCGCACCGCGACCACCATAGGTGTCGACGATGATCTTACGACCGGTAAGACCGGTATCACCATGAGGACCTCCGATAACGAACTTCCCTGTAGGGTTAACATGAAGGATATAGTCATCACCAACAAGCGCTGCAAGCTGATCTCCAGCGCGCTCTAGGCGACTCTTTGTTCGTGGAATGAGGATGTTTCGCACATCATCCTTAATCCGCTGCTGCATAAGCTGCTCTGCACCCTCGACAGATGGGTCGATAAACTCATCGTGCTGTGTCGAGATGACGATTGTGTGGACGCGTTGAGCCTTGCGATCATCACCATACTCTATTGTCACCTGACTCTTTGAGTCGGGGCGGAGATATGTCATCACCTCACCCTCGCGGCGTATGTCGGCTAGCTCCTTAAGAAGCACATGTGATAAGATGAGTGTTGCTGGCATATACTCGCGAGTCTCATCGCTGGCGTAACCAAACATAATACCCTGATCTCCAGCACCCTGATCCTCATCTGATGAGCGCACTACGCCTTGATTAATATCTGACGACTGCTCGTGGATTGCCGAGAGGATACCACATGAGTTTCCATCAAATTGGTACTCACTCTTATTATAGCCAATACGGTTAATCACCTCACGTGTAACGCTCTGCACATCGACATATGCATTTGAGCGCACCTCGCCAGAGACAACCACCAGACCAGTGGTACACAAGGTCTCACAAGCCACCTTCGACTCGGGGTCTTGGCTTAAGAATTGATCTAGAATAGCGTCTGAAATTTGGTCTGCGACCTTATCTGGGTGTCCCTCAGAGACTGACTCAGATGTAAATAGAAATCCCATTTTTTTATTGTTTTTTATTGTTTTTTATTGCTTTTTCTCTCTGTCATGCTGCATGACAGAATATCATCGACTAAGCGGCAAACAATAATAAAAATGCAATCAGCTAAAGAGGGCAGAGAGAACTCTCGACCCGGGCTGGTTTAGCACTTTTTTATTGTGGTTGCAATCAGTCAAATCCCTCCACATCACCTAGCACTCTAGGTAACTAAGCGGTGCAAAGGTAGAGATTATTTTTGAGTTTGCGAAATATTTTTTGGTTTTTCCAATAAAATATATACCTTTGTGAGAATTAATATATAAAAACAAGAATTAAGAATGAGTGTTTTAACATCGATAATAAAACTATTTTTCGGATCTAAATCGGACAAGGATCGCAAGGAGATAGAGCCATATATCGCGAAAATCAAGGCTATATACCCATCTATCGAGGCTCTGAGCAACGACGAGCTACGCGCAAGGAGTGCCGCTCTGAAGAGTGCTATTGCGGAGTTTATAGCCCCCGAGGAGGCTAAGATCGTGGAGCTAAAGGGCGAATTGGAGCAGCACGATATAGATATAGATACTAAGGAGAGGAGATCGAAGGAGATAGAGGATCTACGCAAGAGGGTGGATGAGAAGATCGAGATTAAGCTCGATGAGATCCTACCCGAGGCATTTGCCATCATGAAGGATACCGCTAGGCGCTTCGCGAGCAACGATTTTGTTGAGGTTACGGCAAATGCATTTGATGGTGATCTAGCTATTACAAAGGAGTTTGTGACGATCGAGAATGGTGTAGCGCGCTATGCTAACCACTGGATTGCCGGTGGTAACGACCTTAAATGGGAGATGGTTCACTACGATGTGCAGCTCTTTGGTGGTGTCGTTCTCCACAAGGGAAAGATCGCCGAGATGGCTACCGGAGAGGGTAAGACATTGATGGCTACACTGCCGGTATTCCTTAATGCGTTGGCTGGTAAGGGTGTACACCTTGTGACGGTGAATGACTACCTCTCGCGCCGTGACTCTGAGTGGATGGGTCCGATGTATCAGTTCCACGGATTGACCGTTGACTGTATCGATAAGTATCAGCCAAACTCGGAGCAGAGACGTAAAGCCTATATGGCTGATATTACCTTCGGAACAAACAATGAGTATGGCTTTGACTACCTGAGAGATAACATGGCATCATCGCCAGATGATCTGGTGCAGCGTAAGCACCACTTCGCAATTGTCGATGAGGTCGACTCGGTGTTGATCGATGATGCACGTACACCACTTATCATCTCTGGTCCTGTGCCTCGCGGTGACGACCAGATGTTTGAACAGTATAAACCAGCTATCGAGCAGCTCTATAACCTCCAGAAGGGTATGATAACCTCTTTGCTCTCAGAGTCTAAGACTCTTATCAAGGAGGGCAAGAGCGAGGATGGCGGAGTAACGCTCTATCGCGCACATAAGGGACTACCTAAATATAAGCCAACGATTAAGTACCTCTCGGAGCAGGGTGTAAAGACACTGATGCAAAAGACTGAGAATACCTACATGCAGGATAACAACCGTCGTATGCATGAGATCACCGATGATCTCTACTTTGTCATCGACGAGAAGTTGAACTCTATCGAGCTTACCGATAAGGGTCACGAGATGTTATCGAATCACTTCAATGAGGATGGGTTCTTCGTCCTCCCCGATGTAGGATCGGAGATCGCAGAGATCGAGAAGAGTGGACTATCAATCGAGGAGATGGCGGAGAAGAAGGATGAGCTGCTCAAAGATTACTCTATCAAGGCGGAGAGGGTTCACACTGTCAACCAGCTACTTAAGGCGTACTCAATGTTCGAGAAGGATGTCGAGTATGTGGTGATGAATAATAAGGTGATGATCGTAGATGAGCAGACGGGACGTATCATGGATGGTCGCCGCTACTCAGATGGTCTGCACCAAGCGATCGAGGCTAAGGAGAGGGTGCAGGTTGAGGCTGCAACACAGACCTTTGCAACGATCACACTACAGAACTACTTCCGTATGTACCACAAATTGGGCGGTATGACCGGAACGGCTGAGACCGAGGCTAGTGAGTTCTGGAGTATCTACGAGCTAGATGTTGTGGTGATCCCAACAAATAGACCTATCGCTAGAGATGACAGGGAGGATCTTATCTATAAGACAAAACGCGAAAAGTATAACGCGGTGATTGATGAGGTTGTTAAGCTCACTGAGGCTGGTCGCCCAGTGCTGGTTGGTACAACATCGGTGGAGATCTCGGAACTGTTGAGTCGTATGCTTACCCTTCGTAAGATCCGTCACAATGTATTGAATGCCAAGCAGCACCAAGCTGAGGCGCAGATCGTAGCTGAGGCGGGTCGTCCATCGCAGGTGACCATCGCAACAAATATGGCGGGTCGTGGTACCGATATTAAGCTCACCCCCGAGGTTAAGGCTGCTGGTGGTTTGGCAATTATCGGAACGGAGCGACACGATAGTAGACGTGTGGACAGACAGCTTCGCGGACGTGCAGGACGACAGGGTGATCCGGGATCATCACAGTTCTTTGTCTCGTTGGAGGATGATTTGATGCGTCTCTTTGGCTCAGGTAGAATAGCTACGATCATGGATAAGATGGGTCTCGAAGAGGGTGAGGTTATCCAGTCGGGAATGATGACCAAAACCATCGAACGTGCGCAGACTAAGGTCGAGGAGAATAACTTTGGAATGCGTAAGAGGCTATTGGAGTATGATGATGTGATGAACTCTCAGAGAGAGGTTATCTACACTCGTCGTCGCCATGCGCTGCATGGTGAGAGGGTCGACATTGATATTAATAATATCATGGGTGACTATGCTGAGGCATTTATCGAATTGAACTACGGTATTGATTACGAGGAGTTTAAGCTAGAGTTAATCCGCGAGATCGCCGTTGAGTTCTCGATGGATGAGGCTACATACAAAAAGGCTACCGAGAGGGATCTGGTTGCTCATCTAACGGAGACTATTCGCGAGCATCACCAGCGTAGGGAGTTGACTATTGCGGAGACTGTTAAACCTGTTATGGAGAGGGTCTACGAGGATCGTAAAGAGCAGATGGAGTCGAACATGTTGTTCCCAATTACAGATGGTAAGCTGGGCTTTAATGTGCCGGTGAATCTACGCAAATGTAAGGATAGCGAGGGTGGTGAGATCTACCGCTCATTTAATAAGGTTGTTATGTTCACCTCTATTGACGATGCATGGAGGGAGCATCTGAGGGAGATGGATGATCTTCGCCAGAGTGTACAGAATGCCACATATGAGCAGAAAGATCCGCTATTGATCTATAAATTTGAGTCGTTTGAGCTATTTGCAAAGATGCTTAAAAAGATCAACAAAGAGGTTCTAGGTATCGTCTGCCGCGCCTTTATCCCTGTTCAGCAGAGAGAGGAGAGTGCCGAGCAGGCTGAGGCTAGGGCAGCAAAGGCGGCACAAGAGGCAAAGATGCAGCAGGAGCGCACAAAGGCGGCAATGGCACGCATGAGGGCAAGCCGTGAGGCTGAGGCGCAGCGTGCAGCACAGCAGGCTGTATCAGAGAAGAAGGTAGGTCGCAACGAGCCATGTCCATGTGGAAGTGGTAAGAAGTATAAGCACTGCCACGGTTCGGGTCAGTAGATGTCGGTTTTTGGCACTTCCCACACCAACTAAAATACTCATGTAATAGATCAGTTGGCGAGCGAAGTTCCAAACCCAACGCAAGAACTAATTGTATAAATTATGTCATACCAAGAGGAGAAACAGAGACAACTAGAGATGCGTTACCTACGCATGGCGCGTATCTGGGCAGAGAACTCATACTGTGTTCGCCGTCAAGTGGGGGCATTAATTGTCAAGGATAAGATGATTATCTCTGATGGTTATAACGGCACCCCCTCGGGTTTTGAGAATGTATGCGAGGATGAGGCGGGGTTGACCAAGCCCTATGTCCTCCATGCCGAGGCAAATGCAATCACTAAGGTTGCGAGGAGTGCCAATAACTGTGAGGGTGCAACCTTGTATATCACCACTTCACCATGCATTGAGTGTGCAAAATTAATCATTCAAGCGAGTATAAAGAGGGTAGTCTATAACGATCAATACACTAATACAGAGGGGATCGATCTCCTCAAAAGAGTTGGCATAGAGTGCCAACAAATCGATATTTGAATTTAAATTTAATCAATTAAATTATGAAGAAGATTTTATTAACAGCCCTTACTGTGGCTACACTTTTCTCAGCTTCGGCAGAGGGTTATCAGGTTAACACCCTGAGTGCAAAACAGTTGGGAATGGGTCACGTGGGTGTGGCTCAGAAGTTGAACTCCGAGTCGTTGTGGTATAACCCCGCGGGAGCAGCTTTTCAGGAGCAGAAGTTGACAATGTCGGCATCATTTACCGGTATCATGGCTACCTCGACATGGACGGAGGCGAACGACTACTCAGGCAGCCCATTGGCAACACATGAGTCGGACAATAGCTTGTCGACGCCAATGTCGTTTAATATCAACTACAAGGTTACCGACAACCTATCATTTGGAGTGTTGTTCAACACCCCTTACGGCTCATCAATGAACTGGGGCGACAGCTGGGCAGGATCGCACTTGGTGCAGAGTATCAACTTGTCAGCATACAATGCGCAGCCAACAATCGCCTACAAATTCCTCGATGGTAAGCTCTCTGTCGGAGTGGGATTGATGATGACTTGGGGAACCTTTGAGTTGTCGAGGTCGTTGATGGATATTGACTCAAATAGTGATATTGCATCTCTTCTTGAGTATTATCAGATGTCAGATGCAGCAGCAGCGGTAACAGCAGTTGGCGACAATCCATTGGCTTCAGCAACACTTAGCGGTGATGCTAGTTTGAAGCTAGGATATAACATAGGTATCATGTATGACTTCCATAAAAACTGGACTTTAGGACTCTCATATAGATCTAAGATTGATATGGATGTTGACGCTGGTGAGGCTGAACTTAATTATGCTAATAGTGGTATTCAAACTATTTTGACAACACTAGATGCTATTCCCGCAATTAACACAGGTACATTCTCAGCATCGCTACCTCTTCCCGCAACTCTATCAGCAGGTTTGAGCTACCGTCCAACAGAGCGTTGGGAGCTAGCGACAGAGATTCAGTGGGTGCAGTGGAGTGCATATGATGTGTTGAGCGTTAAGTTCAACGATCCATCGCTTGATGGTTATAGCATCGATGCAGATAAGAACTATTCTGATACAATCATGGCGCGTTTCGGAGCGCAGTATGTAACAACCGACTGGTTGACAACCCGCGTAGGATTGTATGTTGACCAGAGTCCAGTAGCCTCAGATTACTTGAATCCTGAGACTCCATCGATGACTAAGGTTGGATATACTTGTGGTGCTAGCATCATGCCATTCAGCAGTAAGAACTTCTCACTCGATTTGGCATACTGCTACGTCTCATCGGCAGATCCTGAGCGTATGGGTTCATATCCGGTTGAGGACAGCAGCCCATTCGTGGGTAACTACACAACCAAAGCACATGTATTCTCTGTTGGTTTGAGCTACGGGTTCTAAACCGCATGACAGCAATCAATGCAAAATAGATTTTGCAAAAAAGAAAAAAATAACTATCTTTGTGGCGTGCTGGTGATAACGGCACGTCACAGAGAATTTGGCTTCGTAGTTCAAGGGATAGAACGAAAGTTTCCTAAACTTTAGATTCGCGTTCGAGTCGCGGCGAGGCTACATATTAATGATAAATTATAGATTGGCGACGCAAGTTAATTTGTAATTTATCATTTGTAATTTATAATTATGAATAAAGTTCTTACAATTGCTGGCTCCGACTCAGGGGGTGGGGCTGGTATTCAGGCAGATATAAAGTCGATCTCAGCTAATGGTGCTTATGCCGCTTCGGCAATCACCGCAATCACAGTTCAAAATACAGTTGGGGTGCGATCAGTACTCCCTATACCACCACAGGTCATTGCAGATCAGATAGATGCCGTGATGGAGGATATAGGGGCAGACGCAATTAAGATCGGGATGCTCCACTCTGCCGAGGTGGTGGAGGTCGTCTGCCGCGCTATAGATAGACATAAACCGCGCTGGGTAGTACTCGACCCCGTGATGGTCTCTACATCGGGACATCGACTAATCGAGCAGGAGGCTATAGATACACTATGCAATGATCTGATCCCCCGATGCTCCATCATCACACCCAACATCCCTGAGGCGGAGATAATCGACAATAGCCAAATAAATAGCCCCCTAGCTATGGAGAGCGTAGTACGAAGAATCACAGCTCGCTTTGGGGTGTCGACACTGCTCAAAGCGGGACATATTGAGGGGTGCGATGAACTTACCGATCTACTATGCTCAGCCGATAGAGGCGCTGTGGAGATGCTCACAGCTCCATTTATCAAGACCCGAAATACACACGGTACAGGTTGCACGCTCTCAGCTGCTATAGCTGCTCAACTAGCTAACGGATTGGAGCTAGTCGAGGCGGTAAAAGTAGCAAAAAAATACCTGCATAATGCGCTAGTGGCAGGTGCAGGTAATAATATTGGTGGTGGACATGGTCCTGTCGACCACTTCTACTCTGGGGTATTTACTTCTACTCACTTGAGGTAAAGTTCCAAGGGCTGCCTGCGGGGGTCACCCCGGTCGCTGAAGGCAGCCCTCGTCTACCCCTCTAGCTCCCCAACGATAGTTGCAGCAATAAGCGAGTAGCAGCGCTCTACGCGAGGGTCGCTGCTTATGGCGGGTGTTCCGCTCTCGCCTCCAGCCATAATCGACTCATAGATAGGCACCTCGCCGAGGAGGGCGATTCCTCTCTCGGCAGCGTAGCGGCTTGCCCCGCCATGACCGAAGATATAGTACCTCTTTTCGGGTGCATCATCGGGGGTAAAGAATGCCATATTCTCCACCATTCCTAGCAGTGGTATATTCACCTTTGGGTGGTTAAACATCTCCACTCCACGCGCCACATCTGCAAGGGCGATACCCTGCGGCGTAGAGACTATCACAGCACCATCATACTTCGCCTCGGCAAGTATTGTCAAGTGTATATCTCCTGTTCCGGGGGGTAGATCGGTGAGTAGAATATCCAGCTCTCCCCACTCGGTCTGGTGCAGAAGCTGTTTAAGTGCATTTGAAGCCATCGCTCCGCGCCACATTAGCGGGTCGCTATCCTTAATAAAGAAGCCTATCGACATCACCTTAATAGGTGGGTTCTCGCCATCACCCATTGCCTCAGCGGCACTAATCATATCATTACCGTTGGCATCTGTTGTAGCTAGAGGGGCAAAGCCCTCCACACCAAACATCTTCGCCTGTGAGGGTCCATAGATGTCGGCATCTAGCACACCCACGCGATAACCCATGCGCTGGAATGTAGCTGCGAGGTTGGCGGTGACCGTTGATTTACCTACGCCACCCTTACCTGATGCTATAGCAACGATCCTCTTCACTGCCCCCAGACCGCTGATGCTCTTTAGATCGGGCTGTGCATGTCGAGGTGCCACACCCTCCTTGACCATCACCATCACTCCGCACACCTCAGAGAGTCCAAGCTCCTGTTTTGAATTGCGAATCAGCTCCTCTACACGACGACGAAGTTTTGAGGCGAATGGATCGCGGCTCTTCTCGAAGCGGAGTGTTATTGTCACTCGCTCCTCTTTGACTGTGATTTGATCTACAAAACCTCCATCGTGAAGCCCCGCCCCTGTCTCGGGGTGGGTGATAGTGTCTAGTAGAACTCTTATTTTACTCTCCATAATCTTAAATTATTAGAAGTCCACTTAAAACTTTATCACTAAGCATCTGCTTAAAACCTAAATAGATACTAAATTCAACTCGATTATATGTTACTTTATAATATAGGCAATATACCCAACATAAATAAGCAGAAAAATCACCCCCTCTACTCGGTCGAGCATCTTTCTTTTGAAGGTGAAGGCGGTGAAGAGTAGAAGCACTGAGCTTATCAGAGTAATCCACACATCGATCCAGCCACCACCCATAATCAGCGGCGAAACGGTAGAACTAATCCCCAGCGCCAGAAAAATATTTGCTATATTGGAGCCAATGACATTACCTAGTGCAATATCCGCCTTACCCTTAATTAGAGAGATCAGCGATGCCGCCAACTCGGGTAGCGACGTACCACCAGCAAGCAGAGTTACGGCAATCACATTATCGGGGATATTATACTTCATTGCGAGGATAACAGCATTGTTGATAAGCATATTACCACCACCTATCAGAGCAGCCAAACCACCAGCAATCATCACCAAGGCGAGCCATAGAGCCATCTGCGGCTCATCATCGATCTGATCGATCACCTCCTGCTCCTCCTTCGATGGGCGGCTATTCTTAATAGAGTACCACATTATTAATAGGTATAGCACTATCATCGCTGCCCCCTCGATACGGCTAATGGTCCCTCCCCATAGCACAGCAACCAGAACCAACGAGGCAAAAATTCCAAATGGAATATCTCGACGAATATTCAGCGGGGTGAGTGCAAGGGGGGTAATAACAGCGCTCAGACCAAGCACGACCAGTGTATTGAAGATATTCGACCCATTGACATTACCTATAGCCAGATCGGCACTACCCTTCAATGAAGAGACTGCACTAACGACAATCTCGGGCATCGATGTTCCCAGAGCAACCACCGTAAGTCCGATAATAAACTCCGAAACGCGCAAACGGCGCGCTATAGCAGCCGACCCATCAGTAAGGTAGTTCGCCCCAGCGAGAATCAGCACCAGCCCCAAAGTGATAAATATCGTTAAAACAAAGGTCGATTCCATCAATTTTCAATTTTTTTTAGTTATTTACTTATGCAAAGATAGTTAAATAATCTGTTAATACATTAATTAAGGGTGATTTTCATGATATATGAAAAAAAATGCGTAATTTTGCAGCTGAGCCGTGGTGGGAGGACGGAGCTAGGAGGTATATAAACAAGTATTTAGGTTAGATTATGAACAACAAACAGACTCTTAAAGATGTCGTGATCCGTTTCTCGGGTGATTCAGGTGATGGAATGCAGCTCGCTGGAACACTCTTCTCGGACACATCTGCGCTTATTGGCTATGGAATTTCTACATTCCCCGACTTCCCATCTGAGATCCGCGCCCCACAAGGAACTATTGGCGGTGTATCTGGTTTTCAGGTACATATCGGATCGAACAAGATGATTACACCGGGTGACTACTGTGACGTAATGGTGGCGATGAACCCCGCAGCACTTAAAGCAAACAGAGTATGGTTCAAAAAGGATGCAACTATCATTGTCGATGTAGACTCATTCAATGAGGATCAGATCAAAAAGGCGGGATACGCAACGATGGATCCTATCGAGGAGCTAGGGCTAACGGAGTATAATGTCGTTCTTGCACCTGTAGCAACAATGACTAAGGAGGCTCTGGCTGATTCGGGACTAGATAACAAGGCGATCAACAAATGTAAGAACATGTTTGCACTGGGTCTATGTTTCTATCTCTTCAACATGTCAGATGAGCATGCAGCGAGCGCAATGACAAGCAAGTTCGCAAAGAAGAACCCAGCGATCGCCGAGGCAAATATCAAGGTTATCAAGGCGGGATTCAACTACGGCGCAAATACACACGCAATAGCAAACACATACGATGTACCAACAGGAGAGTTGGAGAGGGGTACCTACCGCTCAATCAATGGTAATGTCGCTACAGCATGGGGATTGATGGCAGCAGCAGAGAGGGCAAACTTGCCGCTTTTCTGTGGCTCATACCCTATCACTCCAGCAACAGTAATCCTTGAGGAGTTGGCTAAACACAAGAGCTTAGGGGTTAAGACTGTGCAGGCAGAGGATGAGATCGCCGGTATATGTACCGCTGTAGGTGCAGCCTTTGCAGGTAACTTCGCTGTCACCACAACATCAGGTCCGGGACTATCGTTGAAGAGCGAGGCGATGGGTCTAGCGGTAATGACTGAGTTGCCACTAGTTGTTGTTAACGTTCAGCGTGGAGGACCATCAACTGGTCTACCTACAAAGACTGAGCAGAGCGACTTGTCGCAGGCTCTCTATGGACGTAACGGAGAGTGTCCGATGGCTGTAGTTGCAGCATCGTCACCTAGCGACTGCTTCGCTGCCGCTTTCGAGGCGAGCCGTATCGCTTTGGAGCATATGACCCCAACGATCCTACTTACTGATGGATTTATCGCCAACGGCTCTGAGCCTTGGAATATCCCATCGATGGATCAGTTCCCAACAATCACCGCACCTATCGCTAAACCAGCTGAGGATGGTTCAGCCTTCATGCCATACAAACGTAATGAGAAGTTGGCGCGCTCATGGGCATTCCCCGGAGTCGATGGTCTACAGCACCGTATCGGAGGTCTAGAGAAGGATGCCCTCAAGGGATCAATCTCTCACGACCCTAAGAACCACCAGTTGATGACTGAGAATCGTGCAAATAAGGTGGCAAAGATCGCGGACTATATTCCCGCACAGACAATCACCTGTGGCGATGAGAGCGGAGATATACTTGTCGTAGGCTGGGGCGGTACTCGCGGACACCTACAGAGCAGCGTAGAGCATCTACGTGCTGAGGGTAAGAGCATCTCTCTTTGCCACTTCACATATATCAATCCACTTCCACATGGAGTAGCTGAGATCTTCTCGAAGTTTAAGAAGATCGTTGTCTGTGAGCTTAACGAGGGTCAGTTTGCCAACTACCTACGCCAGTCATTTACAGGTGTTGAGTTTGCACAGATCAATAAGGTGCAGGGACAGCCATTCACTGAGATTGAGTTGGTTGAGGAGCTAAACAAGTTGTTTTAATTCAAAAATTTTAATAAGAATTTAGATTATGTCAATATACAATTATACACCAGCAGATTTTAAGAGCGATCAGGAGGTTAGATGGTGTCCCGGCTGTGGAGACCACGCAATCCTCAACGCCGTTCAGCGCGCCTTTGTTGATATTGCAGAGAAGAAGAATATCCCACACAATAAGTTCGCTGTGGTATCGGGTATTGGTTGCTCATCGCGTTTTATCTACTATATGCGCACATTCGGATTCCACACTATCCACGGACGCGCAAATGCCGTGGCTACAGGAGTGAAGGTTGCGAACCCCGATCTTAGCGTCTGGGTAGCTACAGGTGATGGTGACGCTATGGCTATCGGTGGAAACCACTTTATCCACTCTATTCGCCGTAATGTCGATCTTAATGTAATCCTGTTCAACAATGAGATCTATGGTCTTACTAAGGGACAGTACTCACCAACATCTAAGTTGGGTAAGATCACCAAAACATCACCATTCGGAACAGTGGAGTCTCCATTCAACCCCGGTGAGTTGGTTATTGGTTCTAAGGGAACATTCTTCGCTCGCTCGGTAGATGCAGATGTGATGCTTACCAAAGATATTATGGTTGAGGGTGGTTGCCACCACGGAATGTCAATTATCGAGGTGTTGACAAACTGTGTTATCTTCAACGACAAGACATTTGCTGAGTTCGCTGGAACAAAAGCACTCCGTCAGGCAAATACAATAACACTTAAGCATGGCGAGAAGATGCTCTACGGAGCGAAAAAGGAGAAGGGTCTTGTTCTCGATGGTCTTAAACTTAAGGTTGTAACGATCGGTGAGGATGGCTATACAATCGACAACGTGCTTACCCACGATGCAACAGAGACAGATACAACACTTCACACAATGCTTGCAGCGATGAAGTACCCAGATTACCCCGTAGCACTAGGAGTTATCCGCTCAGTAGAGGCTCCAGTATACGATGATGAGGTGACAAAGCAGTTAGAGCAGGTAAAAGGGAGCGCCAAAATTAAGAACATGAGCGATCTGCTCACATCTGGCGAGACTTGGACTATTGAGTAGTCAAGACTGTTACACTGAACGAAGCGAAGTCTCTTACAATGCTCTATGATAGAGATTGTGAGAGACTTCGCTTCGTTCTTTCTGTATTACCCGCTTATATCTACAGCTCGATACTCTTAGAGCCTTTGACATTGAAACTACCCTCGACATATGACTGGGTATGCTTCAGGGGCTGTCCTCCACCTACAGAGATCTTAAACTCACCCGCCTCTATAGTGCGTAGATTCTTATCACTTATTAGCGACATCCTCTCGGGGTCGATGGTTAGCTCGATCGACTTTGTCTCGCCCGCTTTGAGTGGCACTCTTTTTATCGCTGTTAGCTGTCTCACTGGCACAACTGTCGATGCCTTCACATCGGTGATATAGAGCTGTACAACCTCCTCACCATCTCTGTCTGAGCTGTTTGTCACCTTCACTGATACCCTCTGTGGCTCACCAGCCTTTATGCTCTTAGCTAGCTCCAGATCGCTATACTCAAATGTGCTATATGAGAGACCATATCCAAATGGGTATAGAGGCTCCTTGTCGCGCATATATTTATATGTACGCCCCTCCATTGAGTAGTCCTCAAATGGTGGTAGATCATCGAGTGACTGGACAAATGTCATCGGTGTACGTCCCGATGGATTAGCCTTTCCTAGCACAATATCAGCTAACGCATAACCTCCCGCTTCACCCGGATACCACGCATAGATCAGCGCATCAGCCATCTCACGGATCTCATTTAGCTGCACTGGGCAACCGCCACTAACCACAATGATTAGCTCCTTACCCGCTTTGGTGAGTACATTGCGGAGCTTTTTGAGGTAGTCGATCTGCGACTGTGGGATTGAGTTATCATACATATCTCCACCCTGTGTAGATGCAATAGCCTCACCCTCTTCGCCCTCGATTAACCATGTTAGTCCGACACACGCCACAACAACATCAGCTGCCGATCCCTCGCCAGTAGACCAATCTATCGGGTTGCTATTGGGTTTGTCGATCATCACACCCTGCTTATATTGGATAGATACACCGGGCGAGACACGCGAGGTGAACCCCTCTAGGAAGGTTGTCAAGCGGTCGCTAACGCCAAAGTAGTTCCCTATCAAGGCATCTGCATTGTTGGCATTTGGTCCAGTGAGGTAGATATAGTTTATATCCTCTCTTAGGGGGAGCAGGTTATTTTTGTTCTCTAGCAGAACGAGAGACTTTAGCGCCGCCTCATAGGCTAGATCCTTATGTTTTTTGCTATCAACAATATCTACATCGATCTTCGAGTAGGGGACTTTGCTCTCATCATCGAACATTCCCAACTCGAAGCGGGTAAGCATAAGTGGGTAGAGCAGCTCATCGATGGTCTCCTCGCTAACCAACCCTTGGTCGATAGCCTTTTTGAGCGACTTGCTATAGAGCGATCCGCAGTTGAGGTTCATCCCGGTGTTAATCGCCATTGCGACAGCCTGCTCAGGTGTCTCGCATAGTTTATGGTCCTTATATATATCGGTCAATGCCCAGCAATCAGATGTTAGGAACCCATCGAAGCCCCACCTTTTGCGAAGAATATCAACGAGCAGGGTCTCCGAGGCGCAGCAAGCCTCTCCATTTGTACGGTTGTAAGCACCCATGACACTCTTTACATTCGCCTCTTGAACGAGAGCTTTAAAAGCAGGCAGATAGGTCTCATTCATATCTCGCTCATTTGCTATAGCATTGAACTCATGACGATACTTCTCCGGACCGCTATGAACTGCAAAGTGTTTAGCGCAAGCAGCTGTCTTAAGGTATTTAGGGTCATCACCCTGCAACCCCTTAACAAAGGCTACACCCATGCGTGAGGTGAGATATGGATCCTCTCCATAGGTCTCCTGACCGCGACCCCAGCGTGGATCACGATAGATATTTACATTGGGGCTATAGAAGGTTAAACCGGTATATAGACCACGATTGTTTCGTCTACTTGCGTTGTTGTAAAAGGCGCGTGCTTCATCGGATATTGCAGTAGCCATACGTAGTATCAGATCCTCATCAAAGGTCGCTGCTAGACCTATTGATTGTGGGAAAACGGTCGCCTTACCTGCGCGAGCCAATCCATGTAGACACTCGTTCCACCAGTTATATTTAGGTATGTCGAGGCGGTCGATTGCCGCTGCGCCATTAACCATTTGAGAGATCTTCTCTTCGAGAGTCATCTCCTTAATCAACGCCTTTGCTCGATCCTCGAAGCTGCTGTTCTGATTGTCAAGGGCGCTCTGCGCAGTGAGCGTAAAGGTAGCGATTGACAGTGTAGTTGTTAGTAGTAGTTTTAGTCTCATAATATTTTAGGTTATAATTACAAAAATACAAAAATTTTTGAACTATTTTACCTATGCGACAAAAAATACCTCTTAAAACATCTACCTCTACCGTAGATCAACAAACTTAATCTGCTTACGTGTTGTTGCGGGGAACTGTTTCTGGGCGATGTAGTCGATAGGCTCAAAGAGAATCTCTGGCGCCACACGCACCTTCGAGCGGAACATATCCTTAAGATCCTTCTCAAACTCCTCATCGGTGCGCTCCGAGCCAACCTTAACAACGATCTGATCTGTACCCAGCTCACCGGTGTAGACCTCAATGATGTAGTTCTTAACATCTGCTACATTATCCAATATCTCATAGAGCGCCGATGGGTATAGTGTCGTCCCCTTGAACTTTATCATCTGCCCCTTACGACCAATGACCGAACTTAGGCGTAGCGTCTCCCTGCCACACTGGCACTTTGAGTTATTACCTATACAGATGTCACCCGTCTTGAATCGCAGTAGAGGCATCCCCTTTACCCCGAGGGTCGTTATTGTCACCTCCCCCGGCTCACCATCGGCAACAGGGTTGTTACTCTCATCGAGAAGCTCAACGATAATCAGATTCACCGGTGTGTGGCAGCCACAGTGGTACTCACACTCGGTGAATGAACTCTGCATCTCGGTAGATGCGTAGGTTGAGTATAGCTCAATCTCCGACCATATATCACATATTCGCTCGCCCAAGGTGCTTAGCTCGCCCGATGGCTTGCGTAGAGGCTCCCCAATACAGATAGCCTTTTTTAGCGTGGAGTTGTGATAATCCACCCCAACCCTCTTTGCATACTCCGCTAACTTAACTAAGAAGGAGGGTACAACCATACATGTTGTTGGATTAACCCTGCGTATTGTATCCCACTGCAACTCCGGAACTCCATTACCCACACGAACAACGCCACACCCCAACTCTCTTGCGCCAAGGAAGTATGCCAATCCAGCCATAAAACGTTTGTCGATGGTGGTCATCAACTGTATAATATCCTCTTTGGTGCAGCCTGCCGTCGAGAAGGATAGAGCCTCGTTATATGCTAAACGGTCGAGATCGCCATTAGTTAGGGCGAATGTTACGGGGTCGCCCAGTGTCCCCGAGGTGGTGACATAATCGATGATCTCCCCCCTCTCGACTGCGATAAACTCACTATTGTGGAGCTGCAACATCTCCTTTGTCGTTATTGGCAGCCTATGCAGATCAGCCAGACTAACTATCGTCGAGGGGTCTATACCCTCTCTCTCGAACATCTTACGATAGAATGGTGAGTTTATTGAGATATACTCTATCTCTTCGCGCAGTCGCTCACTCTGGTACTTTGCAATATCCTCCCTGCTGGAGAACTGAATTGTGGAGTTGTGTATCATAGCCCTTCTATTATTTCAATTATCTCGTTTCGTTCACTTTTATATGGTATCGCACACTTGAGAGATCTCTCATATAGACTCTTCGCCTCGTGCTTATCAATATTCATGTAGTAATCACCCAAAATACGGTAGGTGTAGTAGTGTTTGGGGTTTTGTCTCATAAACTCATCAATATATGACCTCGACAGTGTATCCCCCTCTCCTATCGCCCTATTTATCTCCGCTATCGACTCTCGATATTTGAGGAGTCGAGTCAAGTCCCTCTCGATAAATAGAGTATCAGCGGCGATAGATCGATCATCTAGGAGCATCGGCTTTGAACTCCCGGCAAAGAAACCCGAGAGGTCGTAGCAAGCCATCACCCCACTCTGCCATTGTGTGGTTGATACCCACATCAGCGAGGCGGCAGGGGCAAATATCACTGAGTGGTTGGCGATAGATTGGTTGAGTGTCATCTCGTTTCCGACACCAATATCCTCACCTCCCCTACCATATCGATCTCTCAATATCGCCGCCGCACCATTGTAATCGACTCTTTGGTATTGTGAGAGCAGTTCTTGCAGCCTATCATATCTATATTGGCTATCGCTATTGGCGATATTCTCTACATTGTAATCTCGCCCCCTTAGCCTCTCACTTTGGTAGTGGTTGGTAGATATGATCTGCTGGCAGTCGGAGTAGTAGATAGCAGTCTCATCAGGGGTCTTTTCAATGATCGCTGCACACCCATCTCTTTGCGAGCCGATAAGTATCGACTCATTGACAAATGTCTCCCGTCGGCACGCTATCTCATACGCCTCATCGATCGTTGAGGCGTATTGTAGTATCTCACGTGTGAGGATTGAGATTGGGGTCTTGGCGGAGATCGGCACACTCCCCTGCGCCGCATTAATGGTTACCGTTAGCCCCCTCTGGTTTATACCCGACAATACACCGACCATACCCGCCCAGCCGACAGAGGCGTAGCGATAACCCTCATCCGGAGCGGCAAAGGTGATGATCTTATTTTTTGCGAAATCATCTCCCACATAGAAGTCGAAATTGCGAGCGACCAATAGCTCCCCATCGTAACTACTCCCCCCCCACGAGGCGAATGAACTACACCCCACCAACATATACTGCTGCATAGTGTGTCCAATATCGTGTGCTGCATGGTAGTTGAGCTGGCGTTCATAGGGTGTGCCAATGGCGTTATACTCATCTGTACAGAAGAGCGACATAGCCGCAATCTCCTCTCGATATTCGAGGTCGATATGTTGTGCAATATCTCGATTGAAGATAATCAGGAAGAGGCGAAGGAATTTCAGGTAGCTATCCGAGGGTACGATCCGCTTAATCTGCTCTATAAAGACATCCTCCTGATACCTCATGAGGCTCTGCGTCAATGCACCCTGCTCCGCCCCGCGCTCTTGGCGTGAGCCTTCGAGGTAGATCTCCCATGTGCCATATCTATTTTGGAGGAGGTATGAATCGTTGCAGTAGAGGGTATCTTGAACTTGGCGGGTGGGATAGTTGGCGCGATTCACATACAGCTCAGGGAGCATCATATCCGCAGAGAGGTATAGCCCTATCAAGGCTATTATTAGAGCTATAAGGGGTAGAAAGATTATAGCTACAACTATTTTAATTATCCTCTTCATAAGCTATCTCCCTATGAGTTTCCAATCTCTCGTGCGAGATACTCAACACCCAACAGCTCCGAACATGTTATCGCTGATGTTAAGGTGACACCTAAGGCGCCATGTACATTCAGATTCTGCCCTGTAAGTAGGAGGTTTGGCACTCTGGTCTTAGCTGGCAGCAACGACACAAATGCATTTCTATAATCCTTTAGCAGACCATAGGCTGAACCCTTTGGAGTCGATGTATATGACTCATATGTTAGTGGCGATGCCGAGTAGACTTTGTCTATACAACTCTTGAGATCGGGTTGGAATTGAGCGACAAAGTTGATTATATTCTGGTTTAGCTCACCCTTTAACGCCTCATACTCCTCTCCTCGCTGCATGATGGGTAGCCCCCGCCACCTCTCAAATAGAGGGTACTCCACGGGGGTCATGAGTGTTATGACATCGGAGTACACACTCTCCTGATGGCTTAGCTGGCTGCTCATCAACACCGACTTTGGGCGTAAGCTCTCGCTATCTAGCATCGTATCCCACGCATCCTCTCTCTGATAGTAATATTGATTGCTATTGATATAGGGGAAGCTATCCCTCTTCATAAGCAGATAGACCGAGAAGAGCGAGTATGTATTGGGGAGTAGCTTTAGACGTGATCGATATGCTCGCTTCACAAGTGGAGTCTGTTCAACTAGGTCGAAGGTGTGGTCGGGGTGAATATCTGAGATAAAATATCGTCCAAAGATCCTCTCGCCCCCCTCAAGGGTGACAGATGTTGCACCCTCAGTCCCCATATCTATCGAGATGACTCTGCTCCTATTGCGTACAACACCTCCATTTGCTCTGATATGGTTAACAAAGCTATCGGCAACATGTTGTGTACCCCCGACAAATCGACACGCCCCCTGCATATTGGAGTAGTTAACCATCGAGTGGTGGTATAGATTGGACTGCTCGCGCATGCCGCCATAGAGGGCATTTGTCCCCGCCAAGATATTTTGTAACCTCTGGTCCGATACACACTCATCAATGAAGCCCGAGGCAGAGATGCTCAATGGCTCAATATCGCCCGTAGAGAAGCGTCCCGAACGGTGTATATCAACCGATATAGACTCACCTATTTTGCTTAGCTTTTCGCAGTAACGTTCGATGCCACCCCTCTGATGGGGGAAGTGATCGATCAGCGACTCCCTAAAGTTACTAAAGCCCGTCTGATAGTTGAAGCTACCCTCATGACCAAAGTGTATCTGGTCAAAATCGTGATCGAGTTTGATGTAGTTAAGCTCATCGAGTATACCATAATATTTGAAATATTGGTGCATAATCTCCCCCTCATCCATACTCCCGATATAGTGTATCCCAGTATCAACCACTCGCCCATTGCGCTTGAATGATTGTAGGCAACCGCCAAAGAGAGCCGACTGCTCAACTACGCAGACGTTATAACCCTCCTTGCTGAGAGTCAATCCACACTCCAGCCCACCGAGTCCGCTACCAATTATTACGACATCAAAACTGTTCTCCATGCTATATGGTTATAACAAATATTACATTACTCAATCGTGAGTTATCATCGATATATCTCACCCTCGCCCCGCAGCTCGCCGCCACCTGCTCAACAAACTCTCGTGAGAGGAAGCACAACTCACCATCGGTCTTATTAAACTTTATGATCTGTGTCGACCACCTCTCACTCTCGATGGTGTTGGCATGTCTCTCATTTAGTGTTGAGTCTCCATCCTTAATTACCAAGACCCCTCCAGAGTTGAGCTTCGCGAGACACCTCTCGATCACCCTACGCTGCTCATCACGGCTTATATAGTGCAGCACATCGCTTATTACAAATGCATCAGCCTCCGGCAGCTCGATAGTACGTATATCCCCGCTGCTAAAGTTGACCCTCTCGCTTCGCAAAAAGGCGTTGTTTGCAACGGCTATCTTCTCCTCGTCGTAGTCCACACCCCACACAACCCTCTTCGAGGAGAGCTGTGAGAGCATATAGCTCATCGCACCATAACCACACCCGAGGTCGACTATTACACCCTCGCGAGGCAACAATCTATCATATTTGTCATACCACCCCTCTAGTCGAAGTTTAACCCTCATATACCACTCTAGGATGGGTCCTTTATAGATGTAGTTCTTTATAATGGCATCGCGGAAATAGGGGTTTGATGATCGGTTATACTCCTCATATAGCTTGTGATACTCCTCCTTAAAGTGTCGAGAGATGAGCTTTGTCCGCCCCTTATACCCCACACCAAACTCTGTTGAGGTGGAGGATATGCGAGGGAGGATCTTTGAGACAAGCAGTCCCTTTTTGATATATAGCCCTTGACTCTTCGATGATATTAAGCCATTGCCATAGATCAATATCGGGATAATATCTAGCTCCAACTCCTCAGCCAAGTAGAAGGCTCCCTTATGGAACCTCTTGATGGTACAATCCGCTGAGCGAGTACCCTCAGGAAAGACGATGATGCTACAACCCTCCTTAGTAGCCTCCCTTAGAGACTCTACAATTGTCTCATAACCATTGCTCGTATTGAAGAAGCCCAAATATTGAACGATACGACCAAAGAATGGTGAGTTCCACACCCATGAGTTTGTCCCCATCACAAACCGACTATCTAGAGCCAACAGCATTAGAATATCGATGAACGACTGGTGGTTGGCAATAATAACCGCGGGGCGCTCAAAGCGCTCTCGCTCTTCGTTGATAACAACGAGCCGAGTGGTTACCATCACCTTCAGGAAGTATTTACAAAATTTATGTGTCGACCACCTTACAAATGCCACTCTGCGCCCTCTGCCAATAGGTAGCGGGAGGACAGTAGCCATTAGAGTCTGGACAATCAAACATCCGGTGACAAAGAGTCCAAAGGCGTAGATGGTGTTGAGTAGAGACGATAGGGTATATGGGAAGCCACCCTTTCGGGTTGGTTTGGAGATAAAGAACTTAAATATTGCTGGCTGTAGAGTGTATGATACCAAGACAACAATCAATATCCCGAGTAGCGAGATAACACCGAGGGAGTTCATCGCCGGGTGCTTAGCAAAGATAAGCGCCCCCATCCCCACAATGACGGTGAATGCCGAGAAGAAGATCGCAGTCTTATGTTGTGCTAGAAGTTGTCTCTTATCTCTATACTCACCGAGTAGACCATCCATCATAAAGATACTAAAGTCATCGCCTATACCAAATATGAATGTAGAGAGGATAATGGTAACGATATTGAACTCAATACCAAATATCGCCATCACACCCAATATAATCACCCAGCTAACTGCCATAGGGGCAAATGCCATGAGGGTAATCTCTAGCCGCCCATAGCATATCAGCATTGCGAAAAAGACTAGCAGCCCCGATAGATAGAGAACGATAGAGAAGTTGTGCTTCACATCCTCTGCCATCTGGCTAGCGAAGAATGCTCTATCTGCTGCTATTAACCTCTCATCATGTGAGATAATGGAGTAGACATCGCTCTTTGCAGACTCTAAAAGTCGTGCCTGAGCTATATATGAGAGACCATGTTTACCCTTAGTGACCCAGTCGGGGAGGGCGCTAACCAAGCCCTCTCTATAGCTCGAAAGGTTGTGATCTCGATCTAGTAGAGAGGTGAAGCTCTCGAATGACCCACTCTCGAAACCCCTCCTCTGCGCCTCACTGTCAATCGTTGTCCGTAGTGACTCCACATTGTGTTTGAGCCAAAACGCTCTCCACCGATCTGCTCTGGCGTGATAGAGTGAATCGGAGACTACAAACTTCGCAATAGATGAGAAGGAACTTATCTGTGACTCTGACCTTAGTGAGTCTAAGAGTGAACACATGACACTGTAACCCTCAGCCGCTGCACCCGCCTCATCTGCGGCTATAAAAAAGACATTTGACTCACCTCTATTTGCTGAGCTGAACATCGCCAAACGCTCCTCGGCACTCTCCAATTCGGGTGGATTGTAGTTGAGCTTCATCATATTGCTCTCAAAGCCAACCCTCCCGGCAAAGAGCGCCGATATAAGTGTCGCCATAACAATCAAAAGTATAATAGGGCGCGAGTAGCGTGCGATAGTCTCCGACCAGTTGTTCGCCACCCTAAGTATCCTACTCGATGTGTCGCTCTCTCCCCTGCCAACCGACATGAAGTGTGGTAGGAATATTAGGGTGAAGAGGGTTGTTCCAATAAGTGTAAGCGATGCAAACAGACCCAAATCTTGCAGTATGGTCGATGAGGTGAACATCAGACCGGCAAATGCTCCGACGGTGGTGAAGCTGCCTATAGTTAGGGGCGATGCAAGATCCATAATAGCCTCTCGCATATCTCGTGAGTAGAGGGTATGTGTGAGTAGATGTATAGAGTAGCTCAAGGCGATACCAAAGATTATCGAACCAGCCCCAACAGCAATAAGTGAGATACTCCCCTTAATCAAGGCGATAATCGAGAGTGAGAATATTGCGCCATAGATAACTGGGGCAAGGACCAACAGAGCGCTATACCTATTCCTAAAGGCTATCGAGAGTAGCGTTACAACCAGTATGAGTGCGATGTTAAGGGTGATAATAGAGTCTCTCTTTATCTGGCGAGCATTATACTCAGCAACAATTGAGGCACCATAGTAGCCAATCTCTATAGATTGGTTCTCCTCGGCGCACCTCTCAACAATCTGCTCAATAGATCGGATTAGCTCTTTGGTCTCGGAGCTATTAATACCTGCGCGTGGCTCGATATAGCTGATGAGTGTAGTTCCATCCTTCGAGAGTAGATAACCATCCTCTATCGAGTAGTTAAAGTTACTACCTAAGCTCTCTAACTCACCTAGAAGATGTGTGCCAACCCCTAGAGGGTCGCGGAAGATATAGTCAGAGACAAAGCTACCTATGGGGGAGATAATCCTATTGTAGTTATGCTCCATCATAAGGGCGATAGAGTCGGGGTTAATAACCCTCTCTAGCCGTTCGTAATCACTCTCATCTAAGAAAATAGGTAGATTTTGATAGATAAAGTTCGTTACACTCTCAACCTGTGACTCATCAACCTTAGCTGAGAAGTGCGCATTGCGGGTAAAGATCCTATCCCTTGCAAACCTCGCCGAGAGTGTGTCGGCGCAATCCATCAGGGCATATCGACTCTCCTGATCCCCCTCCCCCTCATCGGACCATATCATTATAGCGATCTTGTCCTTTGCTCTGAGACTCTCAAAGGCGCTGTTGAATCTACTCTTGTTTGGGAAGAATGAGCTTATATCCTCAACATAGTTGACACGTAGGGATAGTGCTGTCATCAATACAATAGAGATCAACAACAGAGTCCACCGTATCCACCTATGCGATGATAGATAGTCATATATATGTATAAAAAATTTACCCATTATCTTTAGTCCTAAATAGAGAGAGTATAGCGAATGAGGCTATAAAGGTGGCGAAAGCCGCCAGAGTAGCCAATATGCAGCTACCTAAGATATATTGCACCATATCTTGCGAAAGTCTCTCAAGGGTGATTGTCGAGAGGTCGATAACTATCTCCCGACCAAGCAGAGTAGCCCCACAATACATACTTCCATATAGAATAAATGGGATCATTGGCGGGATGCTAATATTTGAGCAGACAAGTGCAATGATCTTATTTAACCCCAATAGATGAGCTACGGCAGCAACAGCGATCATCTGATAGCCCCATATAGGCAGTATTCCAAATGCCACCCCTAGCCCCATTGCTGCGGCGATTTTGAGGTTTGAGTCACTGCTCTTTGTTATATTCTTCTCGATAAAGAGTTTGATATTCTCCCTAGTCAATGATCGGAGTGCTACAAATGGGTAGTGATATAATAATGCAATAGTAAAGAGGAAGGTGTTGAGGATACTGATCCTCGTAAAGTCCTTCAATGGTCGAAAGTGCGATACGCGCTCCTCGATAGGTGGATAGTATACCTTAATGGGTATATTCATCACCCTCACACCGCTCCATGCTGCGCGCACTATCACCTCAACCTCAAACTCATACCTGCTTGAGACATACTTAGCTCTGCCAATCCTCTGGATAGGGTAGAGCCTAAATCCCGATTGAGTATCCTCTAACTTTGTCCCGGTCTCTACATGAAACCAGAAGTTTGAGAATTTATTTGCAAAGGTGTTCTTTGAGGGCATATTGTCTGCAGTGAGATTCCTTGCACCGATGATTAGAGAGTCGGGATTACCCTCTATCGCCTCGATAAATTGCGGTATATCCGAGGCGAAGTGTTGACCGTCAGAGTCTATCGTAAGAACATAGTTGTAGCCCCTCTCCAAAGCATACTTAAATGATTGGCGAATGGCATACCCCTTACCTCTGTTTGGGGTATATGAGATACTCTCAACGCCCAAACTCTCGATAATGGAGTGGGTCGAGTCGGTCGAGCCATCATTGACAACCAATATATCATCGCTATACCCCCTAACATCGCGGATAACCTGCCCGATAGTGGTTTGGTTGTTATATGTTGGAACGACAATTAATACCCTATGCTCCTCTATTTTTCTTCTGGTCTCACTCATCTCTCCTATGAGATTATAGCTTTTAATTTTGTCATCTTCACCTCATTGCACACCACCTCTGCGGTGACCCCACCATCGCCCTTAAACTCGATATTTACCTCAAGTGAAGGGTGTTCAGAGGGGATAATCGCCGCGAGAAACTTACACTCCTTGATCGACTCATACTGCACACTCTCCCTCTGCAATGCATCGCAAAAGCACTGTTTAAGCATTGTGAGTGTGCATACCCCCGGCACTACAGGTTGCCCCTCGAAGTGTCCTTTGAAGATATGGCTCTTTGAATCTACCTCCGCGGTGTAGCGATAACTACTGCTCTCTCCGCTAATTTTTGAAATCTTAAATAGGTTGTTCGGCATAATCTATTCAAACATCTTTGGGTCAATCGTCCCGTTAATCTCCTTATTACTAAACTCATAGAGCGTATATCCGCCCGAGGTCTCATTCATCCGTAACTCATCGAGGGTCATATCTCGTTTGCTAAAGAGCATCACAAGTGACTCGATATACCTCTTTGTCCTCCTATCTGAGGGGGTCAATATAACTATATATTGGGTCGCGTTGTCGGTGGTCTCCATCTGCCAACCCCTACCGAGGCTATTAACATCACCCGACATTGATGCCTGTAACATATTGCATATCTGCATCATCATCGGATTATCTTCCGCAACCCCCTCGATCACCCTTCCCGAGGTTACAACGGTGAACCTCTCCCTGTTGATAATGATCTTATCACCCTTAGGTTCGCTATATCTCAACGCCATCAACCCGCTATTGTCATAGAAGAACTCACCTCTAGCGATGATGGTATTGGTGATATTTTTCACCTTTTTGGTCTGTGTGAAGTCACACTCTATCCTCTCATTTTGTGAGCTAAAACGCTCTATCCTACTCTCGAAGCTCTCCTCGCTCTGAGCCGATAGGGTATTTGCAGATAGTGCTAGTATAAATATGAGTATTGCTCTAAACATAATATTGTTATAGTTTAAATAGTTTATCTACCGTCACACACCTTAGCCCCAAAGAGGCGATCTGTTTCAGTATCTTTTCAAGTAGCATCTCAGCACCCTCTCTATTGTCGTGCATTAGTATCACTTTACCCTTTGATAGCCTACTCACCACACGCTGCTCAACCCTCTCCAGCGGCTGCCCAAGTGTATCGAGAGAGCGTATAGACCACCCTATTGAGGTTAATCCGCTGCGCTTTACCGCTCTGGCAACCATCGGGTTGGTCACCCCAAAAGGTGGGCGGAAGAGGGTTATTTTACTCTCTAGGATCTCCTCTAAAACCTCGCTACACAGAGCTATCTCTGCATAGATTTTGGCACTGCTCTGTAGTGGAAAGCTCCCCCGGTGGTACTGTGTATGGTTACCTATGCTATGTCCTCTTCGCGCTATCTCCCTCACCAACTCGGGGTGCTTTAAAGCCCTCTCTCCAATAATAAAGAATGTTGCCTTTGCTCCATATCTATCGAGCATATCTAGCACCTTAGGGGTGATCTGAGGATCGACCCCATCGTCAAAGGTTATCGCTATCTCATCATCCGCACCACTGCGCACACGGCACAATGACCTTAGGTATATACCCGATGATATACTAAATGCCCCATATGTAAGTATGGAGATTATCAATATAGCGATTATGACGATGCCCCAAATCATAGTGTCCTAACACTCAATGCCGTTCTCATCGACTCGGGCAGATCATTTATAATCGTTATGCTCTTGCCTCTCTTGCCTCTCTTGCCCCCCTCTATCGACCGCAGCATTAGCCTAGCCATAGCTCCCGACCAATAGTCAGACTCCTCAGAGACGAACAACCCATCCTCTACCCCCTTTGAGTCTAGGATAAGATCTATCTCAGCCACAGAGCAGCCATAGCGCTCAGCGGTCAAGACAAAGAAGATAGCCCCCTCGCCAACACTCTTGCCTCTCAACACCCCGAGGCGATTGAGTATATTCTCAACCGTTGGTGTGGTCTCGTCAAATATACCAACAAGAACACCCCTCGATGCTCCACACTTTAACCTCAATATCGCCTCCAACACCCCACTCTCAAAGCTGTTATTCCGCTGCACAAAGGTGTTGTTATAACAGTGCATCTTGCGAATAAGGGCGATCTGCGCTCCGACAGTATTAAATGTCGACTGTATAAATGGAGTTGGATTGAGCATCCTCTCCTCTGAGGTGATGATATTGGTGAGGAACCTCTCGCTATCGGCTATTGCTCCCAACGAGGTGGAGGTGATTATCGCATCCACCTCCGCAAACTCCTCAAATGAGATTAGCGACTCCAAGCCACTACAAACACCCATCTTCACCACTCGGCTCATCCTGCGACGAATATTCATCTCGGGGATTAGCTCCTTAATATCGCGCTCCAGAGAGCTGCTATCTCTCAGACAATTGACAAAGTACCCCATAGTTAAATAGCAAAAATTAGTGATGAACAGTTCCCTCCAAAGCCAAATGAGTTGGTCATTACACTCTCTATATTATCGCACTCGATGAGGTGTCTCACCGGCTCTATATCATATGGCTCTATCGCCTCTTGAAACCTTAGGTTTGCCCATACTCGACCCTCTATCAACGACAAAACAGAGAATGTCGCCTCTACGCCACCCGAAGCGGCTAGGGTGTGTCCCGTAGCTGACTTCGTTGAGCTGCATAGTGGTAGACTCTCGGTGAAGAGTCGAGTAATAGCAGCCAACTCCGATGAGTCGTTATTGGGTGTTCCTGTGCCGTGAAGGTTGATATAATCTATCTTCGCCAACCCCGACATCGCTAGAGCCTCGCTCATCGCAAGATATGCACCATTACCCTCTGCTGAGGATGCTGTCTGGTGGTGGGCATCATTTGCATTTGCATAGCCAACCAGATTGCAATAGCTCTTCGCGCACCCCTCATCTTTGGTAAGAACCAAATATCCACCACCCTCACCCAGATTAAGCCCTTTGCGAGAGCTATCAACAGGACGGCAAAGCTCCGAGTCGAGAATCATAAGCGAGTTAAAGCCATTGTAGGTGAAGCGGCATAAGGCATCGCACCCCCCCACAACGACATAATCGAGCATATCACACTCTAACATCTGCGCTCCCATAATAATTGCATTGGCGGCAGATGAGCAGGCGGTGCTTATAGTTGTTCGGAAGCCATCTACTCCACATATCTCCGCAATGAGGTTGGTGCTTGTCGCACAGTCGTGACCCACAATATCACGTAGTCGACCCTTCGTGCAATCCTTGATGTAGTCTCGATAGAACTCCTCGCTCAGATCCATCCCACCAACGGAGGTGGCTGAGATTAGACCCACACGCCGACCCGCCTCAATATTGGCATCTCTAACCGCTTCGCGTGCAGCCAAAGCACCGAGCAGGGCTGTGCGTGACACACTCCTCCCACTCTCTATCCCAAGCAGCTCCTTCAGCTCATCATTACTCAACTTAACCTCTCCAACAGGAGAGTTAACCTCACTCTCAAAGAGTGTCAAGGGGGCTATTCCGCACACTTCGCCACACAAAGAGGCTAGACTCTCTGCGCACCCAACACCTATGGCTGAGACAACACCTAATCCACAAACTTTGACACCCATCGTCAACTCTACTTTTTCTGCTCTACGATATACTCAACAAGAGTATCAATCGAGAAGAAGATTGACTTCGCCTCGGCGGGGTTCTCAACCCTCACTCCATGGTGCTTCTCCAACACCAAGATGATCTCCAAGGCATCTATAGAGTCGAGACCCAAGCCATCGCCAAAGAGTGGCGCTGAGGAGTCAATATCTTCGGGTGTAATATCTTCGAGGTTTAACGCCTCTATTAGTTGTGCCTTAAGCAGCTCTTTTAACTCTTCCATCTCTTATATCTTTTTAATTAGTTTTAATTCAACTTCATATCTATCTCTGAGGAGTTCACACCAACCATAAATCACAGCATCACACTCATCAAGAGCAATGAGACTCTGTGAATAGTTTGCGAGATAATCCATATCTTTATGCTCCATAACAAACATCGTCAACTCCCCCTGAAACTTATGTTTAATAGCAATCTCTGCCGCCACAATATTGGCTAATGTATAGACAAATATCGCCGGCGAAGCGCCCTCAGGAAGCCTTTTATCCACCAATGCCTGATGGTTTAGGTCTGCATCGAGTGAGCCACTGCTATTGGCAAGGATCACAGCTACACGCCTCGGCTCATAACTCAGCTCAATATCTTTTAACAACTGGCATGAGGCGATATACCCCGCCTTAGCCAAGTTGTTCATCTTGTAAAACTTTAGGTTTGCATCCCCAAGCGATTTATACTCTCGCTTCAGCTCCTCGGCAGCTGCCACATCGCTGAGGCTCACCATCCTAACCTCTCCACACTCCGCAATCTCTCCGCAGTACTCACCCCTCTTCATAGGTTTGAGCGCCGAGTATTTTGATAGGACAACAGCAGCATTTGTCCCTCCAAACCCCGATGCACACTTCAGCGCATGTCCTATCTCCAGATCGCGGTGTCTAGATGAGACATTGAGTTAATATGGCACCCCCGACTCCTTATAACCCTTAACCCCCAGAACCTTAGAGTGGAGCATCTGCTCGATAGCAATTATAATCTCTATAACCCCCGAAGCACCAAGAGTATGTCCAATATATGGTTTGAGAGAGTTGCAGGGTGAGGCGGTCAATCCAGCCCACGCGATCGCCTTGCTCTCCATATCATCATTAAATGGCGTGGCTGTTCCGTGGGCGTTGATAAGCCCTATATCATCACCTGTCACCCCCGCACTCTCCATCGCTCTCTCGATGGCATAGAATAGTCCATCACCCGTTCTCGATGGACCAGAGATATGGTTTGCATCATCTGTCAATCCATACCCCGAGACAACAATACTCTCAGACTCTGCGCCAGCCTCGCTACTTAGCAAGATAGCTCCACACCCCTCACCAAGAGTTAATCCATCACGACCACTATCGTATGGTCTACATATATTTGGGCTAATCGACTTAAACGAATTAAATCCACTAACAACAAACTCACTTACAATATCGACCCCAACAATAAACACATTATCAACCTCGCTACGCTCAACCATACGTGTGCCAATAGCGACCGCCGAGACCCCCGAAACACAGGCGTTCGAGACTACTGTAACTCTGCCTCTATATCCAAAGTAGTTGGCAATCCTCCTACCCATCTCCCAGAGATAGCTCCTCTCGAAGTCTCTGTTTATCATCTCAATATTACCCTTTGTCGTGGAGATTATAAGGGCTGTTCTCTCGCCATCTATCGACCTTCCACTCTGCTCAGCAGTTGATTTGAGAGACAATATCGCCAACTGTTCGGCGAAGGTGTACCCCTCTAACCCCTCGCAGGAGAGGTCATCTCTATTGATTCGACACAACGGTGTACCATCATCAAAGTGGCTTATCGAGGTCTCATACCGCTCCATAGCACTAAAGACCTCACCCTTGTCCCGACCTAGAGAGCAGATCACCTCTCGTGCGCCACAAAATACCGTTCTTACCCCTCTTACCCCTCTTATCCCTCTATCCATCGCGCCTTCCAATTTTGGTAAAACTCAGGTGAGTTGAGCTGAAGAGTGCCATCTGGATCGATAAAGACCTGTGTCGATAAGCCTGTAGCTACAACGACACCATCACTATCACGCCTGATAACATACTCAAAAATTATCTTTGCCGCCTCGCTCTCGACATATCGTGTCTCGACCGTTGCCGTATCATTGCATCTAAGTGGGTATTTATATTTTAGCTCCATCTCAACCATTGGCGCTGCATACCCACTAGCATATATATCCATATAACCAAGCCCCTCGAACTCACGTCCGAAAGCCTCGCGACCATCCTCAAAGTAGCGGACATACTCCCCATGCCACACAATAGCCATAGAGTCAACCTCGCTAAATCGGACTCTGATCTGAGTTCGATTAATTAACTTTACACTACTATTTAATCCTCTCCGTCTCATGGTTAATCCTGTAAAAATATCTTCATCATAGACTCCGCAATAACTCGCTGCTCAATCTTAACAACAGCTGAGATTAGGGTGATATTCATCACCTCCTGCTCCACACGTATCTCAGTGGTGATCTTTGAACCTATCTTTGGCAGCTCAAAGATCTTAAACCTATTTACCGAGCCGATAAACCCTATTGGGACCTCTCGCCCCTCGCTACGGTAGATATAACCCACCCTCAACGCAGCAGATTGAGCAATATGTTCAATCACACCACACTCGCTTAACGCCCCAAATTCGCAGAAGATATTATCCTCGCTAATGGTCAATGACGAGACCGATAGATTATCCTCAACACCGAAAAACTCATCGACCATCACTATTGGCGCACGCTGTGGAATAAACTCCAACACCTCGTCATTAGATATTATGGCTTTCGTAGATACTCCCATAGTGGTCCCTTTTTATTTCGTTTAACCTTTAACACTCTCATCATATCACTTGGCTCTTCGTCGGGGAAGATCCACGCCTTACCCGTTTCGAGCGCCATCTTGCGGGTTCTCTCCAGATCAAAGTCGGGCGATATGTAGTATCGCGGCTCTAGGAGTAGATCATCACCACTCAACACGCCGCTCTCGACACAGTGGTCATGTAGCTTAGTGTGAGGGTATATCCTCATCCCGACATAGGGGAATATCACCGTGTGGCGCAACCTCTTTGAGTTCTCAAGTGTTCTCTCTATATTTCTGCTCGTGTCACCCCAACCCGCCAAGATCATAAAGTGTGAGTAGTAGATATTGTGCTTTAGAGCAATCTCTGACGCCTCCAGAACCTTGTCAAAGGTGAATCTCTTACCATAAGCCTCTAGTGTCTCATCGCAGAATGACTCCGTACCAAACTCAATATGGGTTAGCCCTGCGCGTTTGTATAGAGCCATCTGCTCATCGCTAATATTCGATGGGGTGAAGTATGCACCCCACGATATATCTATCTCACTCTTTATTATAGCCTCAGCGAGCGCACTATTATATGCTGCGCTGATATTAAAGACCGAATCAGTAAAGAACCAGTAGTTAACACCATAATCGCGCTTTGCCCGCAGCATCGTCTCGATAATAGAGTCAATATCGACATTACGTACCGTGCGACCATCAATCTCGGGATAGGTGCAGTAGATACAGCTATAGGGGCAGCC